>JBBKXB010000060.1:0-6119 GCA_037969255.1 Bdellovibrionales bacterium
CACTTGTCCACAGGATAGACTGCTAACCATGAGTAACGAATATGATGTGATTGTGATCGGGTCAGGACCTGGGGGCTATGTAGCCGCTATCCGTTGTGCCCAACTTGGATTTAAAACAGTGTGTGTGGAAAAAAGCGCAACACTTGGAGGAACATGCCTTAACATTGGCTGCATTCCTTCAAAGGCACTTCTCGCTTCAAGCGAAAAATATGCCTCTATCGAGCATGATATGGCAAAAATGGGCGTTAAAATCAGCGGTGCTAAAGTTGATTTACCTGCCATGATGAAACATAAAAAAGATGTTATTGATGCCAACACCAAAGGCATTGAATTTCTGTTCAAAAAAAATAAAATTGATTGGCTTAAAGGCACGGGAAAATTCGTATCTAAAAACGAAGTTGACGTGGATGGCACAAACTATAAAGCCAAACATATCATCATCGCCACTGGTTCTGACGTTGTGTCTATTCCCAATGTTGAAATTGATGAAAAACGCATTGTATCCTCGCAAGGCGCACTTGAATTATCCTCCATTCCAAAATCTATGATTGTTATTGGTGGCGGTGTGATTGGCCTTGAGCTCGGCTCTGTATGGTCACGCCTAGGTTCAAAAGTGACTGTTGTGGAATATATGGACAAAATTATGCCCGGCATGGATAGCGAAATCCGTAAAGAATCGCGCAAAATCTTCGAAAAACAAGGTCTAGAATTCAAAATGAATGTCAAGGTTACGGGCGCCAAAGTATCCTCCAAAGATGTCATCTTGACTGTTGAACCAGCCAAAGGTGGCAAAGAAGAAAAACTAAAAGCCGACATTGTATTGGTTGCTGTGGGTCGTAAAGCCTACACTGACAAACTCGGTCTATCCGATATCGGCGTTGAATGTGATGATAGAGGCCGTATTAAGACCGATACGCACTTTAAAACTAATATTGCAGGCGTATATGCCATTGGTGATGTGATTGCTGGCCCTATGCTCGCCCACAAAGCCGAAGATGAAGGCGTTGTACTCGCTGAAATGCTAGCCGGTCAATCGGGACATATCGATTACAATTTGATCCCTGGTGTCGTTTACACGCACCCAGAGATTGCCAATGTTGGCCTCACAGAAGATCAACTCAAAGAGCAAAACATTGCCTACAAAGTGGGAAAATTCCCATTCATGGCCAATGGTCGTGCCCGTGCCATGAACGCCACAGAAGGCTTTGTTAAAATTTTAGCCAACAAAGACACTGATCGCATTTTGGGCTGCCATATCATCGGGCCAGAGGCAGGCACGCTTATGGCTGCTGTCGTCCAAGCGATGGAGTTTGGCGCAACGTCCGAGGACATCGCACGGACATGCCATGCGCATCCAACACTTAACGAAGTGGTCAAAGAAGCGGCACTAGCCGTTGATAAACGCGCTATCCATAATTAATCACTTTCGATTGCTAGGATGCGCCTTACGGTGCTCCTCTAGTATTTTTGTTTTAGAGACTTCCGTATAACGTTGCGTTGTAGAGAGTGATGCATGCCCCAATAATTCTTGGACTTCTCTAATATTCGCGCCATTATCCAATAAATGCGTCGCAAAACTATGTCTGAGCGCGTGAGGCGTAGCAGTTTCAGGCAATCCCAGTTGTCGCCGTAAATGGCGCATCTTGGCCTGTACCATTTGTTGATACACAGGCTTTCCTTTGGCCGTTTGGAATAAAGGATCATCTTTATCGAATATAAAAGGCGCCGACTCTTTATAATTTTGAACCGCTTTTTGAACCAATGGCAATAATGGCACAAGACGTTCTTTTCGCCCCTTACCCATCACTTTTAATTCATCATCGTTAGATGGCCAATCGCTAACTTTAAGAGCCAAAGCCTCAGCTATCCTCAGCCCTGATCCATACAAAAGCATGAATATAGCCTTATCGCGCAAGTCTGCCCAACTGCCATCACCCTCAAAGTTGACGAATTCACTGGCTTGTTTTGTACCAATTGGTCTTGGTACTTTGTGGGGTCTTTTTGGTGTTGAGAGCATCTTAGGATATGGATTGTGGAAATGGCCTTGTTTATCGGCATATTCAAAAAAAGTTCGAATACCCGCAAGGCGTATAGCGCGTGATGACGCACTAAGTCCTTGATTTGTCATGAAAACCATCCATGATCTAAAATCCGTAATGTCCAAATTGGCCATATGCTTTGACCCTATTGTGAATCCCTTATGCTCCATAAAAAATTTCACAAGATGAGTTACATCAGATTCATACATGATGCATGTGCGGGGGGATAAACGCCTTTGATATTTTATTTGGTCAAACCAGTTTTGAAAAAGCTGTAATAAATCAGCCTCACAATACTCTGGAAGTTTGCTTATGCCGGGACGTCGAGCCATAATCTAAACATGCGCTCAACCACACGTGCCAAAAATCCTATGAGTTCGGTGCCTTGACCATCTTTGAATAACTCTGCATCGCGACTACCAAAGCAGAGCATAGCGGGCGGTGTATCCATGGATATGTCCACGCGCACCAAGGCTTCTGATTTTACGAGCCCAGCGCATGAGCCATATAAAGCCTCATAACCTTGGATGTGTGAGGAAAGCCGTGCATCATCCCCATTCAACAATTGCAGTATTGTACCTTCTGGAACAACGCGAACCCCAGCCGCCGTAATGTGCGGTATTTCACGGCCCGATGTTTCCACGACTAATGTTGTGATATCAACGTTTAAGAGCGCGGAAAAATCCATTGTGATGGTTTCAATAAACTCATTAAAACTGCTGGCCTCTAATATTTTTAAAATACACGCTTGGATGCGCGCGAGATTATTCATGTTTGACCGCGCATTTTCAACAACTTGGCGTGTCACTTGGATGGCCTTATGTTTATCTTCTTTGAGGCGTGCGATCATGAATTGCTGGAAATCAGCCACACCTTTACCGCCCGATTCATCGGTTGGTGGCAACATATCATCAATAAGATCAGGATTAGTACGCAGGAAGCCAGGATGCTTTTTCAAATAATTGATCACATCTTCGTCCGTTAACGGAATGGTTTCTTTGGTCTCTAACATTTGCGAATCACCTCTGATCTAGTTTACCAGCGGTGATTCCTTGTATGCAAATGTTTAGACCAATTATAAAATTGATTGCCCTGTTTTTTTCCAATCAGCCACGAATGACTTCAAACCGCTATCTGTGAGCGGATGATTGAACAACGCTTTAATGGTTGATGGTGGCGCTGTCATCACATGCGCGCCTAAACGTGCGGACTCAAGTACGTGGTAAGGGCTACGAATAGAGGCCACGAGAACCTCTGTTTTGAAATCATAATTACGATATATGTCAATTATGTCAGAGATTAACTCCATGCCATCTTGACCAATATCATCAAGACGTCCCACAAAAGGAGAAATAAAGGTTGCGCCAGCTTTAGCAGCCAATAACGCTTGATTGGCTGAAAAACAAAGCGTCACATTCACCATTGTTCCCGCATCCGTTAATTCTTTGCACACGCGCAAACCATCACGCGTAAGCGGTACTTTCACACAAACGTTTTTCGCGAGTTTAGCAAGTTTTTTGCCTTCTTTAATCATTGTGTCGTAATCAGTGGCTGCCACTTCGGCGCTCACAGGACCTTTAACAATTTTGCAAATCTGAGGGATTAGTTCTAAAAAATTAGCACCTGATTTGGCAATTAAACTAGGGTTGGTGGTCACGCCATCAAGCAAACCTGTGCTCGCTAGATCTTTAATATCGTTCAAATCGGCTGTATCAACAAAAAACTTCATATTCATTCTCCTTTATTTATGCTTTATCTGTATTCACCATGATCGTCAATGTTCTCACCACCGCGCCACTTGATATGGCTTATTCATATGAAGCGCCAGAGTCAACTGCGCTCGGTGCATATGTCAAGGTGCCGTTTGGTAAACGCGAGATATGGGGCGTTGTTTGGGGCTACGGCCAAGCCAGTGACAAAGACTTAAAAACAATTTTAGAGATTGCTGAATGCCCCCCTATGAACGAAGTCATGCGGTCTTTTATTGATAAAATTGGGCATTACAATATTGTACCAAAAGGTCTGTTTTTAAAAACCGCCATCACAGGCGCTGATAAATTTAAGGTGTTGAAGCGCGGTAAACCTAAAATTTATGAGAAAAAATATAATCTTGATGTGGGCCCTGAATTGACCAATGAGCAATTAAAAGCGGTTCATGACATCCACGCAACATTTGACCAACCAAGACCAGTATTATTGGATGGTATAACGGGTTCTGGTAAAACAGAAGTGTACCTCGAGGCCGTAACCGCAACGCTTTCGAAAGGCCAATCTGTCTTAATTATGGTGCCTGAAATAGCATTAACCAATGCTGTGATTGATCGCCTAACACAAAGATTTGGTGCTAAACCCGCGATTTGGCACTCACAGATGACCCCTGCACAACGCCGTAACATATGGAATGCGGTAGCACGCGGCGAAGAGTTACTGGTAATCGGTGCACGCTCTGCGCTCTTTTTGCCTTGGCGCGACCTTGGATTAATAGTGGTCGATGAAGAGCATGATCAAGCGTATAAACAAGAAGATATGCCCATATATAATGCGCGGGATATGGCTGTGCTTCGTGCACATTTAGGCAAAATTCCTATTATTCTAGCCTCTGCCACGCCGTCTTTAGAAACCATGCATAATGTTTGGACTGACAGGTATAAATCTGTTGAGTTGAGACATAGGTTTGGTGCGGCCAATCCGCCATCACTTCATGTGATTGATATGCGCAAAGACAGAAGTGATAAAGGACTGTTTATAGGCAATACTTTAAAACAAGCGATAGATCAAAGTCTTGAGAGTAAAGAGCAAACACTTTTATATCTTAACAGGCGTGGTTATGCCCCCCTGACATTGTGTAAAGCGTGCGGTGAAAAGGTCACGTGCCCACATTGCGAAGCTTGGCTGGTCGAACATCGTAATACCAAAATGCTTAAATGCCACCATTGTGATTATACGATTAAACAACCCGATGCCTGTCCATCATGCGATGAAACGGACTCGCTTGTGCCATGCGGCCCGGGGGTTGAACGCATTGCCGAAGAAGTTAAAGAATTATGGCCTGAGGCCAAAATGGAAATATTAACGTCGGATACCAGCACCGATGTATCTCATTTACAAAACACATTACAACGCATGCAAGACAATGATATTGATATACTAATCGGTACACAAATGATTGCCAAAGGGCATCACTTTCCTAACCTTACATGCGTGGGCGTTGTTGATGCGGACTTAGGTTTGGCGGGTGGTGATTTGCGCGCGGGTGAACGCACGTATCAATTGTTAACGCAAGTTTCTGGGCGCGCAGGTCGTGAAGAAAAAGCGGGTCATGTTTGGCTTCAAAGCTACAAACCCGAGGCACGTGTTATGAAAGCGCTTTTGTCTAATGACCGTGATCAATTCCTAGAGATTGAGGCTTCAGAACGTGAGATAGGTCGCATGCCCCCATACACGCGCCTTGTTGCGCTTATTATAAAGAGTAAAAATCAAAATCATGCGCAAACAATTGCACGCCAGCTTTATCAAATCGCGCCAGATATAAAGGGTTTAGATGTATGGGGGCCAGCGCAAGCCCCGCTTTCAAAGATACGGGATCAATGGCGTTTTAGGTTTTTGTTATGCGCGGAAAAAACGCTCAATATTCAACCCATCATCAAAACATGGGTCGAAGCCATTAAAACGCCCAATGGCACAACCATTACGGTTGATATGGATCCACAAAACTTTTTATAAATTTTTTCGCATTTCATACTAGACATGACGCCTTGTCTTTGCTATCTCGTGAGGCACAATGAGTACATGGGCGCACAACCGCATTTTTGATCGTTATGTCGAGGCTTTGATTGGCCTCAAAAAAACCGACTCCAATTTAAAAAAATGGCACGACAACGCAAACGATTTTTCGAGCGTTTTAAATGAGCATGACAACCTAAGCAACGCTTTGAAAAACCCTACGATTGATAAGGCTCAAAAAGCCAATGTCGTTAAGGATTTAGCCAAAGCGCTCAAATTTGATACACTTTTCACGCAGACCTTACTCGTGTTCATTGCACAAGGCCGTAGCGATATTTTAAACGGCCTGTTGATCCG
>JBBKXB010000061.1:0-12278 GCA_037969255.1 Bdellovibrionales bacterium
CCCGATTGACGCGTGCCGAGCATTTCACCGCCCCCCCGTAATTCCAAATCTTTTTCGGCGATGATGAATCCATCTTCGGTATCGCGCATAATTTTTAAGCGCTCGCGCCCTGTTTGAGATATCGGCGTGCGATAGAGCAATAAACATGTGGCAGGCATATCACCGCGTCCCACGCGCCCCCGTAATTGGTGCAATTGCGCAAGTCCAAAACGCTCAGCCTGTTCAATGATCATGATGGTGGCTTCGGGAATATTAACGCCCACCTCAATCACCGTGGTGGACACAAGAACGGATAATTGACCGCTGGCAAATTTGGCCATAACCGCGTCTTTTTCTACGCCCTTCATGCGTCCGTGAATAAGCCCGACTTTGTCGCCAAATATCTTTTCAAGGTGAATATAACGGTCTTCCGCCGCCGCCAAATCCACTTTTTCAGATTCTTCAACCAATGGACACACCCAAAATGCGCGTTGCCCGTCACGCACTTTATCATGCAAGCCTTTAACAATTTGTTCCATCCGTTCGACATGAATAAGCGCGGTTTGCACAGGTTTACGCGTGGGCGGTTTTTCATCAATACGGCTCACATCCATATCACCATACGCCGCCAAAGTTAGGGAACGCGGAATAGGCGTTGCGGTCATAACAATCACATCTGTGTGCGCGCCCTTGGCACTTAATTTAAGGCGTTGTTCGACACCAAATCGATGTTGCTCGTCTATAATCACAAGCCCCAATTTATCAAAATCGATTTTATCTTGGAACAAAGCATGCGTGCCAATAATAATATCTGCATCATTGTGATTGTCCTTTTGACGTCCTGTCACCAGCGCAATTTTGAGGCCTAATAAATCGCAATATTCTTTCATCGTTTCCACATGTTGATTGGCCAAAATATCGGTGGGCGCCATGATCACGGCCTGATAGCCCGATGACACGGCTGTTAACATTGCCATGAATGCTACGATGGTTTTACCGCTACCCACATCCCCTTGGATAAGGCGAAGCATACGGGCGGGCGCTATCATATCCTCGTCAATTTCACTAATGGTGCGTTCTTGTGCACCCGTTAATTGATACGGCAGTGAGGCGCGCAATGTTTGACATTGCTCATCATTTATCTTAAATGCGATGCCTTTGGATCGTGTCATTTTGGCACGGCGCAGTGCCATAGTGAGGGCTTGCGCAAGAGCCTCATCGTACGCCAATCTCTTTAATGATAACGGATCAAGTGCACCATCATGAAGCGTTTCCAATGCACCGCGCCAACTTGGCCATTGTTCTTGTTTGAGAATATCTGCGCCGATCCATTCATCCAAATTTGGTGTGGATTTTATAGCCGTATCAATCATGCCATGAAGCCTACGTGACGTCACGCCTTGGGTTAATGGATACACAGGCTCTAACTTGGCCACCTGATCAAATTGATCCATATCGGCGACAATATCGGGATGCACGATTTGAATGCGCTCTTTATAGCGCTCTACCTTACCAGACACCGCAATCTCTCGGCCATTGATAAACTCATCCTCGAGCCATTTTTTCGAAGCGTTAAAATACACCAGATCAAAATCGCCATCCTTATGATGACATGTAATTTTTGACGGACGCCCGCGAGGCGCATAATTAATTTTTCCCACGCGCGCTTTGAGCGTGACCACGTCCCCCGAAATAATATCATTTAAGGGCGGACTATACCCGCGGTCAATCACATCCGTTGGCGCATGTAACAGCAGATCTATGAGGCATTCACCGCCTATTAATTTGCGAAGCAGCGGTTGCATACGCGGGCCAACACCCGATAGCTCGCGGATCGAGCGAAAATACGGTGCTAAGGCAAGTGGACGAGGCATAATATTAGTTTTGATCTCTTGACGGATGAAATGCAATAGCTATGGTCAAATGCATCATGACCTCCGATGAATTAAGACGAAAATTATCCTTTAGAAGCTGGCACCGTGGCACGCGCGAAATGGATTTATTGATGGGCAATTTTGCGGATTTTGTTTTACTCGATATGAACGAAGACGATTTAACACAGTATGCGCGCATGCTCGAGGAAAATGATCCTGATCTTTATGATTATTATTGTGGACGCAAAGAAATTGATACGTTTGATGGAGATGTTGATCGCATATTATTACAATCCTTCAAGGCTTTTAAAGTAATCTAACCTATGATTTCCTACGGCATTAAAAACGGACAAGAAGGCTTACATGCCCTTGGGCACTGGCATGACGGTCAAACGCGCTTGTACGTAACCGTGGATGAAAAAGCGGCCAATATTGCCAAAGCCTCTCTTGATCTATTTGTGCCAGAGATTGACACGCTCATTTTCCCGAGTTGGGATTGCATGCCTTATGATCGATTATCGCCTAAAAAAGATGTGATGGGTGCGCGCTTAAAATCCTTGTCATTATTGCAACATAAACCCAAAAATGCACGTATTATTATTGCGCCTGCACACGCGGTTGTGCAACGCATACCCACCCATAATGAAGGCGTTCTTACGTTTAAAAAAGGACTCTCGCATCAATTTGAAAAACTGGGTGAATCGCTCATTGCCCTTGGATTTAATCGAACATTAACGGTGCGCGAGGTGGGTGAGTTTGCTGTGCGTGGTGACTTGGTTGATATCTATCCCAGCCATTTGGATGCGCCTGTACGCATGGCGTTTTTTGGTGATGATATTGAAACCATGCATTATTTTGATCCCAGCTCGCAATTGCGTGATCAAGTGGCCGAGAGCTTTACATTATCAAGCGCTGGCGAAGTGCGTCTTGATGCAGCAGCCATTGAAAATTTCCGTAGCGGTTACCGCGAACATTTTGGCGCGTTGGCGGGCACCGATCCTATATATGAGGCTATTACCGATGGGCGCGGATTTTCAGGCATGGAACATTATCTCCCGCTTTTTGAACCAAACTTAAAAACCATTATTGATTATGCTGATGATGTGGTTTTGGGTGATGGCGCGCAAGCCGCATTACTGGAACGTGGCAATCATATTACGGATTTATACAATGCGCGGATGGCCGTTCTTGATGCACAAAAATCCAACAAACAAAAAGATCGTCAAGCCTCATTTATTGTGCGCCCCTTGCCAACCGATACGCTTTATTTATCTAACGATGAATTACAAAATATAATTAAAAATTCGGATCAATTATCACCATTTTCAAACCCTGAAACGAAAGAAAAAAAAGCCTCACTTCCTGATTTCTCAATCCCACGCAAAACAAGTGTGGGCGAGGCGATACAGCTTCTCTCGCTCACCATCCGCGACCTGCAATTAAAAGATTTTAAACTGGTTTATAGCGCGTCAACTGAAAGTGGTTTGGAACGCATAGAACGATTACTGTCCGATCATAAATTTGAAAGCTCGAACTTTAAAAAATGTTGCACAATAAAAGACATTAAAAATCTCAAAAAAAATCAAGTTGGATTGCTGCAATCTATCCTCCCTAATGGATTTATTGACCAAAACATTGCGGTGATTACAGAAGGCGATGTCTTTGGCGATCGTTTACAACAAACCAAGAAAAAGAAAAAACCGTCCGATACGTTTTTCAAAGAATTCACCGCGCTTCAAGTGGATGATTTGGTTGTCCACCGTGACCACGGTGTAGGGCGTTTTGATGGATTGGAGTCTATCAATAGCGGGGGGGGAGCACATGATTGTATACGCCTGATCTATGATAATAATGATCGTTTGTTTGTGCCCGTTGAAACGATGGATGTGCTCTCGCGTTATGGCGAGGGTGGAGACACTGTTAATTTGGATAAACTCGGCTCCCATCAATGGCAAGCCCGCAAAGCGCGCACCCGCAAAAACGTTCTCGAGATTGCCGATAAACTCATGAAAGTCGCCGCCGCGCGTCACGTAAAAAAAGGGAATATTTATCTGCCCGATGACAAACATTATCACGAATTTTGTGCACGCTTTCCTTTTGCCGAAACGGATGACCAATTGCGTGCGATTGACGATGTTATTGACGACCTTAAAAAAGGACGTCCGATGGATCGTCTCGTGTGTGGAGATGTGGGATTTGGTAAAACTGAAATTGCTTTGCGCGGTGCATTCGTGGTGGCACAAAATGGCGATCAAGTGGCCGTCACTGTGCCAACAACATTGCTGGCTCGCCAACATTATTTGAATTTTAAAGCACGATTTGAAGGCTTTGGTTTAAAAGTCGCTGAACTCTCTCGTCTCAACACACCCAAAGAAAACACAGATACAAAAATTGGCATTCAAAATGGTGATGTGAATGTGGTTATTGGCACGCATGCGTTGCTGGCCGAAAGCATTAAATTTGCCAAATTGGGCTTGATGATTGTGGACGAGGAACAACGCTTTGGCGTCCAACAAAAAGAAAAACTCAAAGAAATTCAAAAAGATGTGCATGTCTTAACACTCACCGCCACGCCCATTCCACGAACCTTGCAACTTGCGCTCACGGGCGTACGCGACTTATCCCTCATCACCACACCGCCCGTGGATCGTTTGTCCATTCGTAGCTTTGTGACACCATTTGATGAAGTGATGATCAAAGAAGCTTTGATGCGTGAACGTTATCGCTCTGGTCAATCTTTTATCGTATGTCCACGCGTTAAAGATATGGAAGGGCTTGAGGAAATCATACGTGAACTCGTGCCTGATCTAACGGTAATCACTGCACACGGACAAATGAGCGGGACAGAGTTAGAAGAACGCATGGCGGCCTTTATCGAGGGACGTTATGATATATTATTATCCACCACCATCATTGAAAGCGGTATTGATATTCCGCGTGCCAATACGATGATTATCCACCGCGCGGATATGTTTGGTCTCGCGCAACTCTATCAATTACGCGGACGTATTGGACGCGCCAAAGAACGCGGTTATGCCTATCTCACATTTGACCCCTCCAAAGCGCTCACGGAAACGGCGATGAAACGCCTCGAGGTCTTGGATAGTTTGGATCAATTGGGCGGTGGTTTCCAACTCGCCAGCCACGACATGGATATTCGCGGGAGCGGTAATTTATTGGGACAAGAGCAATCGGGTCATGTCAAAGAGGTTGGTATTGAGCTTTATCAACAAATGCTTGAGGACGCGGTCGCAGAAGCCAAAGCTGGCGGAGATATAGAGATCAACCAAACATACGAATGGACGCCCGTAATTAATTTGGGGTTACCTGTGATGATCCCCGAGGCCTATGTGCCAGATCTCGCGGTACGTATCGCGCTTTACCGTCGATTATCCAACCTCGCCCATGAACAAGACATTGATTTATTTGCCCAAGAGCTGATTGATCGTTTTGGCGCACTCCCCGAATCCGTGAAAACACTCATTGATACCATCCGCATCAAAACTTTGTGCCTTGAAACCAATATTGAAAAAATTGAAGCAGGGCCAAAATCAGTGCTTATTACATTCCGCGATAATAGCCCGAGCGATCCGAATAAAGTATTTGCCGTTGCCAATAGCAACCCACTCGTGAAATTGCGCCCTGATCAAAAGGTGCAATTAAGCGGTAACTTGCACAGTCGTGACGCACGGATCAAAACGATAAGACGCTTTTGTGATGGGATTGCTTAAAGTTAATTTACAATAGGCTTGAGAGATAATCGGCCTTTATTATCATTACTAAATGTCACATGAACTGATGGTTTAATTTGAATGTGACTAAAGGAAGTCTTTTTGCTATCTAGGAATTTTGATTCTAATGCATCATATTTTTGAGCGTAACAACCATTAAAAACACCATTTAATGCTCGTGCTTCACTTAGGCTTAACTTTGATGCTCGAGTATATAAGAAATCATCACTTCCAGTATACAAAAGCATTTCTTGAGACGTTTTGGTGATTGTTGTTCTTGCACAGTAATTCGAAGCTTTTACAGCCAAAAGATACCTATCATCCAATTCACGTAACCTTTTCTTTTGTATACTTTTATTATGCCCGAGTCTCTCCACTACAACTGCCTCATTCCATTCTGCTCCAAATTTATATAAAGGATCTAGAGCGCCCAAAAAATGTGAGGCTGTGCCTAAAATCAAAAGCGCAGATGCCGATGTCAATATCGTTGTTCTATTCATAATTTTTATCTCCTGCATATTTATAGCAAAAATTTAATAATTACGTCAATATATTATTCGATACAGTTTTATTTGTAATTATTCCGATTTAACGCTACACTTACCTTATCGTTTCGCTTGTGTGTCCAGTTCTAGGCGTGAACGACGCAGCATAGCTCAAGGTTATGTAAGGATATCAAACAACGATAACTGGGCGAGCAATGGGAATGATACATGAGTGATTACGTACAACAAAAAGTCATAGATGCGTTAACCAAGAATAAAGGCGTGCGTAGCTCTGCCAAGCGCGATTTGGCACGACTGTGTGGCACGGATGAAACCTTCCTGCGTGAGTTGGTTGGTCATCATCTGGGTGCGATTATTGATCACGCTATGGCGCATTATGCCCACACCACTCTTGAGAATATGAACAATTCAAAATCTAAAATGGCCGCCAATTCTGGTGGTTCAGCCATTCCCATGGGTAAAGAAATGCTCTCTAGGTTTGTGTCTCAGAACACCCCGATTTTTGGTATGGATGATCCATCTATGGGCACGGGTAAACGTCCACAGGCAAGCGCCAAACACCGCGATGCAATTGCTAAAATTGCCAAAATTGTCGATAAAGAATCCCTTAAAGAATAATGATTTCTTCTAAAGCAGCCGAAACTGATTGGCTCAGTGCACCGCGCGTTCAATTGCCTGGTGACTGGGCGGCGCGCCCTACATTTCGCCTAACCAATGATTTTGGCCGAACCGCCATTATGACTCAAACTCATAGAGATGATGACGAGCGCACATTAGAAGGTCATAAAATCGAGGATTTTGTACGCATTGCCAATTACTTACAGGCGCAAGGATTACATGCCCCCGAAGTTTATGAGGCTGAGCCTGACAAGGGGCTATTAATCGTAGAGGATTTTGGCGAAAAATCATTTCACCACTTATTGCCAGACCGCAATGAAGACTTTTATCCTAATGCGGTGGCACTTTTGCTCCAATTGCGAGATATCACCCCCAATGATCTAGGATTAAAATCATTTAAAGACGGCTATATTTTCAAACGCACTGTGTGGTTTTGGGATGGCTTTCTTAACAATGAAAACAAGACAAAGCGGGCTGAATTCCTCAATATTTGGGATGAGTTAATCAATAAATGCGCGGGTAAATCTTTCGTCCATGGCGATTTTCACCCTGGAAATTTGATGCCTTTACCCAACAATAATATTGGCCTACTCGACTTTGGCGCGGCGATGGTTGGCAACGGACATTATGATCTCGTGAATTTACTCGAAGACATCCGCCGTGACGTACCAGAAGATATCAAAGGCGTGTGCAAAGCCAAATATGATTACGATCCTGCTATTTATGTGATCTTCCATGCACAATTCTTAATGCGCATCATTGGTCAATTGCCTGTGCGCGGACGCAGCGTGCCCAAGGCATTGCCGTTAAAGTTGGATCATCTGCTTGAAACAGAAGAAATATTGAAACCGTTAAAAGACCTTGTTTCTCCAAAACCTTAGCGCTATTAATAAATCCTAAAGACATCATTTATAAAAAGGATTTTATTATGTTCAAAGCCGCCGATCGCCTCAGCGCCATTAAGCCATCACCCACATTATCAATCTCTACCAAAGCGTCTGAATTGAAAGCCGCAGGGCGCGATATTTTGACATTGTCTGCTGGTGAACCTGATTTTAATACGCCTGATTTTGTGTGCGATGCGGCTTATGCGGCGGCCAAAGCGGGCGAAACAAAATACACCCCCGTGGGTGGAACAAACGAGCTTAAACAAGCCATTATAAATAAATTTAAACGCGATAACGATATCGAATATGCGATGGACGAAGTTATGGCGGGTACGGGTGGCAAACAAATCTTATATAACGGCTTTATGGCGTCAGTGAACAAGGGCGATGAAGTCATCATCCCCGCGCCATATTGGGTGTCTTATCCTGATATGACGTTACTCGCCGAAGGCACGCCCGTGATTGTTGAATGTTCTGAGGCCGAAGGTTTTAAAATCACAGCTGAAAAATTAGAGGCTGCCATCACACCAAAAACAAAATGGTTGATACTAAATTCGCCGTCAAATCCAACGGGCGCGACATATACAAAATCTGAGATGAAAGCCTTAACGGATGTCTTATTAAGACATAAACACGTGATGGTGATGAGCGATGATATATATGAACAGCTTGTGTATGAAGACACCGAGTTTTGCACGCCCGTTCAAGTTGAGCCAAAACTTAAAGAGCGCGTTTTAACATGTAATGGCGTATCGAAATCACACGCCATGACAGGGTGGCGTTTGGGGTATTGTGGCGGGCCAGCGCCTTTGCTCAAAGCCATGACAAAATTACAATCACAAAGTACATCGAACCCATCCTCCATTACGCAAGCCGCCGCGGTGGCTGCGCTTAATGGCGATCAATCATTCTTGAATGACTGGCGTGCCGCGTATCTAAAGCGCCGTAATATGGTGGTGGAAAAGCTCCGCGCGATTGATGGTATGACATGCCTCAACCCAACGGGCGCGTTTTATTGTTATGCAGGCATTGAGGCGTATATGGGCGCAAAAATGGATAATGGTGATGTCATTAAAACCGATGAAGATTTTGTGAAATATTTACTTGAGGATCAAGGTGTAGCAGCCGTTCATGGTGAAGCGTTTGGTCTATCGCCCTTTTTCCGCGTGTCTTATGCGACCTCTGATGATATCTTGATTGATGCGTGCGAACGCATTGCCAAGGCTTGCGCCAAATTAGAACGCCCTGCCCTTAGAGTGACTTAAAGCTGTGGCTTAGTAATAGCCATGCCATGCTCTGACACACACGCATAAATTGTGTCAATGCTTTTATTCAATTAACCCTTGCATTTGGGCGTGGTTTCTCGCTATAACGCATGTGAACACCTCTTGGATACCAAATAAATATTGATGAAAGTGATGAAAACCCATGGCACGCGTAACCGTTGAAGATTGTATTGATAAGGTTGATAACCGTTTTGAACTGATTATGGTCGCCTCACAGCGCGCTCGTAATATTGGTTCAGGTGCGGCGCTTTTGCTTGATCGTGACCGCGATAAGAATACAGTTGTTGCCCTTCGTGAAATTGAAGAAGAGCTCATCAAGCCAGAAGACATCAAAGAAACAATGATCCGCAACTACCAACGCGTTGTTGAGGCCGATGACACAGACGAAGATATGGTCGAGCACATGCACGGCGAGTTGGAATGGTCACAAGCCACATCACAAGCGACAGGTTCTGAATTTGCCCCGCAACCACGCGATGACGGCGAAGATACAACTGATGCCAGCGATGATCCTTATGGTGAAATCGCCTCTCCTTTGGAAGAATTAGCGGGCACAGCCTCTGATAACGAGCAAGAAGAATTATTGGGTGATGTTGTTGTTCCTAACGATGAGGAAAAAACATCATCTGATAAATAATCAGGCAAGATAGAGGTCAATATGAGTAAGGCATCTGAAAGTAAAGTACCTAACTACTCTGGTCTCAAAACCGTCTTTATCAATTGCACGCTTACACCATCTCCTAAATCATCTCATACAGATACACTTATGGATGTTGTGCGCGACATCATGAAAAGTGCGGGTGTTGAAATAAATAATTTTCGTGCGGTTGATCACGAGATTGCCCCTGGCGTTTATCCCGACATGCGCGAACATGGTTTTGATAAAGATGACTGGCCAAAAATAAGCAAAAAAGTTCTTGAAGCGGATATTTTGGTCATTGGAACACCCATTTGGCTAGGTGAAGTATCCTCAGAATGTCGCAAAATCATTGAACGATTATACGCGCATTCAGGCGAAACCAATGATAATGGTCAGTATATTTTCTACGGTAAAACTGGCGGTTGCATCATCACTGGCAATGAAGACGGCGTGAAACATTGCGCCATGGGCATATTATATGCCCTTAGCCATATTGGATACACCATCCCACCCCAAGCGGACGCGGGTTGGATCGGTGAAATTGGCCCAGGGCCATCTTATGGCGATAAGAAGGACAACGATAAACATGTCGGGTTTGATAGTGATTTCACCCAGCGCAACGCCACATTTTTGGCTTGGAATCTCATGCACACCGCGCACAGATTAAAAGAAGCTGGCGGATTGCCCGCTTACGGCAACAGCAGAAAAGAGTGGGACAATGGGGCTAACTTTAACCACCCAAACCCAGAATATCGTTCTCAAAAAAAATAGCTGATTAAAAAATATTTTTATTTCTCTTCACCATCTTCATCGAAATCGGGTGACAATTTTCCAATAAGTTGCACAGCCAAATCTCTTAGGATTAAGATGGTTGATATCATGAGCGCAGATAAAACACCGTTCCAAACACACAGCACATAATATATAAACGCATACCAATCACGGGGTACTTTTTCAAAATCCACCACGGGGAAACTGATGGCGAGCAAGAGCAACACCGCGCCAATAAATGACAACACGCAAAATGTAGAAATGGCATGCAATCGTGTGTAGCTCTCTTTATCAGGATCATCTCTATTGCTCGTCAGATTGAGCATGGTGAGCATCAAGGCCAGAACGGTGGCCGAAGCCCCCGCTATGGTTGATCCATAATAGAGGCTGGTTTTTTGCACTGAGATCAGCAAGTTTTTAGCCTCTTGAACCCCATAAATTTGTCCCGTTGTGAAAACAACTAGTGCCGTGACAACAACGGCTATACCCCATGCAATCAACAATGGCGTTCTTAATTCTGGCTTGAGTAATAATTTTAAAAATTCCATGCGTGAAACCCTAACAGATAATTCCCTTATCAAGAAACTTCCTTTATATTGTGCGTCATGACCAAAGACATTGAAGCCCACAAAAAAGAAGTCGACCGTTTAGAAAATTTGGCTGAATGGCTGGACAATAGATTTGTTATCCCAGGTACATCCATTCGATTTGGTCTCGATTCCATTATCGGAATCATCCCCGTGATTGGTGACACACTGACGCTCGTGCCCCTTATATACCTCATTGGCAAAGCGCAAAAATTCAAACTGCCCTTCCATGTGACGCTGTCCATGCTCGCCAATGCTGCGCTTGATTGGGTCATCGGACTTGTGCCTTTCATCGGTGATATCTTTGATATTGGGTTTAAAGCCAACATCCGTAATGTCGCGCTCATCAAGAAATATCTTGGTCGTTAAAAATATGGCACTTCTTAATAAACCACTTTGGGGTATTCTACTCGCCATCACTGGATTTGGGCTCTTTTCCATCACAGATGCATTAAGCCGTATTTTTGCAGAAAACGGGTATTCTATTTTTCAAATCGTAGCAACCGTTCAATGGGTTGGTCTGGCAACATTGTTGTGCTTTAGAAATAAACTGGGTGGTATTAAAAATACGCTCCATTCTCAGAATAAAAAATTGCATCTATTGCGCGCTTTATGTTTATCAATCTCTATACCAGCAAATGTGTATGCATTTGCGACATTACCCTTTGCTTTGACTTATACGTTATTATTTACGCAAGGGCTCTTCCTTATCTTATTATCGGGATTAATCACAAATGAACATATGTCATGGACTAAAGCGTTGGTTATTATCACAGCTATGATTGGAGCGATTACTGTCCTGCGACCATGGGCTGAGAGCTTTGACTGGCGCATGTTAATTCCTATCGGATCTGCTGTAGTCGCTGCGGTTCAAAATTTAATAGCACGGCGTATGGGTAGCCAAGAAACGCCTCTTTCTCTAGCATTTTATACGATGATTGGCGTTGGCGTGGTTATGACGTTTGTAATGCTTCTTAGGGATGACTTTGTAATGCCAGATGTCGACACGGCTGTTTTATTTTTGCTAAGTGGCATCATGGCTGGTATAGCAACATTATGTCTACCAATGGCCTTTAGATTTGCGCGCGCTAATCTTGTTGCGCCAATGCATTATACTCAACTTATTTGGGCAGCCATCATTGGTTATTTCTTGTTCAATGAAATCCCAGATATATTCACCATTGTCGGTGGGATCATTATCATGGGCGCGGGTCTATGGACGATCCTTGCGGCGCGTAAAGAAAATCGTTAAGACTTAAGCCTCATAAACACTGACCCCTGAAAGCCCATAAATGTTTGAAGCCATTAGCAATTTAATACACGATTACCAAGCCACCATCGGTCTTATAATACTCGTTGCCATGTTTGCTGGCTTTGTGATGGAACGTTACCCTGCCAC
>JBBKXB010000062.1:0-2898 GCA_037969255.1 Bdellovibrionales bacterium
CCCCAATTAGGGTAATTTGGCACGCCTTCATAGATCACAGATGTGCAACCGTTTATAAGAGGTCCATACACCACATAGCTATGTCCTGTGACCCAACCCACATCAGCCGAGCACCAATACACATCTTCTTCGTGAATATCAAAAACCCATTGATGTGTGAGCGCGGTGTAAACGCCGTAGCCACCCGTTGTATGTACAACGCCTTTTGGTGTGCCAGTTGATCCACTTGTATAAAGAATAAAAAGAGGATCTTCCGCGTTCATTTCCGCGATCGGCGCGTCCGTTTTTTGCGTGAGTACAGCATTTTTCCACGTTAAATCACGTCCCTCAGTCATGGGTAATTTCGCATGGGTGCGTGGATAGACCAAAACATGGCGCACGTTATGATTTTTTAAACCATTAAGGGCTTTGTCCACGTTGCTCTTAAGTGGAGTTTTTTTACCGCCCCGAACGCCTTCATCGGCGGTGATAATGAAATCACTCTTAGAGTTAACAATACGCCCTTGGAGCGCGTCCGCACTAAAACCAGCAAACACAACGCTATGCACCGCGCCAATGCGTGCACACGCCAGCATACTCATAATGGCTTCGGGGATCATCGGCATATAAATCGTAACGCGATCGCCTTTTTTAACGCCATTGGCTAATAAAGCGTTGGCAATTTGACATGTTTTTTCTTTAAGTATCCCATAAGTGATGTTTTGTGCATGGCCTGGCTCATCACTTTCAAACACATACGCAATTTGATGGGTGCGCGCTGGTAAATGACGATCAATCGCATTCGCGCACAAATTGAGCGTGCCGTCTTCATACCATTTGACATCCACATCATCGTTAAAATTACCAGATTTCACTTTTGTGAATGGTTTGATCCATGTCAGATGCGAGGCCATTTCTTCCCAAAACCCTGTCGGGTCTTTTATTGAACGCTCATACATATATTCGTAATCATCGGGCGTGATGTGCGCGTTATCGCTAATGTTTTGTGGTATCTTATAGTTTGTCATGCGCGGAACTATAGCTCATTTTAGAGGCTAACGGCAGAGATTATATATTGTGCGGTGCGCCTATTCTTCCGACATCTTAATAATATGATCCCATTCGGCTTTGGTGACGGGACCAACGGATAGACGCATGAGCTTCACAAGTGCCATCTCTGATAGTTTAGGCTCGGCTTTGATTTCTTTTAAGGTTACAGGGCGTTTCAGGTCGCTATCATATTTCACATTGACCATGATGAACTTGCCTTTTGGATCGGTGTGATCGGGGTAATATTCTTTTACAATGTCAACAGTGCCTACAATCTCAAGGCCTTTATTAGAATGATAAAAGAATCCTTTATCGCCCATTTTCATGGCGCGCATATGTTTTGCCGCCAAATGATTGCGAACACCATCCCAAGGCTCTGATTTAACTTTTTTCAAATCGTCAAATGAGAACTTAAATGGTTCGGACTTAAACAGCCAGTAGTTCATGATTATTGTCCTTCTTGATCGGTGCGAATGGGGCGTTGCAAGATGGCATCCACCGCCGTTTTCACATTCATTTTACCACTTACGATGGCGGCCACGCCAAGCGCGATGGGCATGTCTAAGTTATTGTTTTGGATTTGTTTGGCGAGCGCAAGGGCGGTGGGCACGCCTTCAGTTACGATCTCTTTGGAAATATTAGTCATTTCTATACCTTGTCCCAATGTCACCCCGAGCGAGTAATTTCTCGATTGATGCGAGGCACATGTCAGCACGATATCGCCCAATCCGCACAGCCCTAATAAAGTCTCTTGTGATCCACCTTTAAAGATAACAAAGCGAGCAATTTCAGCCATACCGCGTGTAATGAGCGCGGCGCGTGCATTATCGCCCAAGCCCATCCCGTCAACGATACCACACGCAATCGCGAGTACGTTTTTAAGCGCGCCAACGCTTTCCGCGCCGACAACGTCTTTTGACCAATACAGGCGGAATGTGGAGCTTGATAATGATTGCACAAGCTCTGTTCCCAAAGCTTCATCGGTACAAGCCAATGTCGCGGCGGCGGGTAATCCCATAGCGATTTCTCTAGCAAAAGTAGGGCCTGTGAGCACGGCCAATTTTTGGTCTTTATCAAATAACTCGGCTAGCATTTGTCCCGTTTCTATTAATATCCCTTTTGCGCATAAAATAATGGTTTTGGTTTTGAGGACATCGGCACCAATATTTTTAATCATATCGGGCAAAGTTTGCGCTGGTGTTACGATCAAAATAATCTCGGATGAGTCCACGGCTTTTGATAAATTGGTTTCGCCTTTTATGTTGTTATTCAATGTGATAGCGGGCAAATAATGTCCGTTTTGATGTTTAGTGTTAATCTCATCAATCAATATTTCATCACGTCCCCATAATGTAACGTTGTGATCGTTATTAGCGCAATGCTGAGCAAGTGCAGTGCCCCATGAACCAGAGCCTATGACGGTAATGTTACTCATGTTTTTATTGTTCATGCTTTTGCGCCTTTCTTGGCTGATTTTGGATCAAGTGGCCAGCGAGGGCGCACTTTGATATCTAGAGGGTCAGTTAACCCAAGTTTATAACGTTCAATCCCTGCCCACGCAATCATCACGCCATTATCTGTACACAAAGCAGGGGGCGGAATGTGAAGCGTGAAATCATGACTTTGTGCCTCGATCTCTAGTTGCTTACGAATTTCAGTATTGGCAGCAACACCGCCCGCAACGACCATGGAGCACACAGCATTTGGATATTGTTCAATGAAAGCAAGCATGGCTTGGCGTGTCCGATCAGCAAGGCTTTGTGCGATCACATTTTGTACGGCGCGCGCCATATCGTTAGTGTTTGTATCCTCGATGGCTTTTCGTGCCACAGCGGTTTTAAGCCCAGAAAAAGAAAAATTACAATTTTT
>JBBKXB010000063.1:0-6255 GCA_037969255.1 Bdellovibrionales bacterium
TGTTTATAAGATTATACGTTGTCGCAGCTTATAATGATTTATTTGTGAAAAAAATCAATGAACAAGGCATGTTTGTCTCCTTGGAAGAGGGAACAGAGCCTCTATTCTTGTTATTAGCAAAACCCAGTGAGCGGAACCCTAATGGTTATGCGTGTTTTTTCGAACAGCAAGACGATGATGATGCTATGCGTGCCGTTGTCGGTCTGTACGGGTGCAATGGTAGACGTTTTATATTCAATGCTTGTTCTAAAATAGGAACAGAGCCAAATTTGGAGTTAGAAAACATACCTCGTTTATTAGAATTATTAGAAAGTGCCGAAAGATCACCGCCAACTAACACAGCTTTAATGGAGCAGGTTCGAACTGCTAAAAAGAGATTGTTAACGAGCGCCCCAACTTAACAATTGTTGTTCGTTAATAAATATCTTGCAAAGCTGATAAATACTGCTATAAACCACATGTTCCGTCATGGTGACGGGATAATTCACATGCTTCCATGCATATTCCTTTGGTCGGGTAACCGTTCAATTTTATGGGGGCAGAGGTAACAACTAAAGGAGACTATAAGTCATGGCTATGCCAGAATTTACTATGCGCCAATTGCTAGAAGCAGGCGTTCATTTCGGACACAACACAAAACGCTGGAACCCAAAGATGAAGCCTTTCATTTTCGGTGTTCGTAACAACATTCACATTCTTGATTTACAACAAACCGTTCCAATGCTTGATCAAGCGCTTAAAGCGTTGCGCGAAATTTCTGCCAAAGGTGGACGCGTGCTTTTCGTTGGGACTAAACAATCAGCGGCTGAAAAAGTGGCAGAAACTGCCAATCATTGCGGTCAATATTTTGTGAATCACAGATGGCTGGGCGGGATGCTCACCAATTGGAAAACAGTGTCACAATCAATCACACGCCTTCGCGTTTTAGAAGAGCTGGCTGTTTCAGAAGAAGCAAAAGCGTTCACGAAAAAAGAATTGCTCCAAATGAGCCGTGAAAAAGAAAAACTTCACCTTACCCTTGGTGGGATCAACGACATGGGCGGACAACCCGATGCCGTGATCGTGTTTGACACTAACATGGAAGATATTGCTATTCTGGAAGCCAAAAAATTGGGCATTCCCGTATTTGCGATCATCGATAGTAATTCTAACCCCGATAACGTTGATTACCCAATCCCAGGGAATGATGACGCACTACGTTCAATTGAACTTTATTGCTCATTATTTGCTGATACGATCCTTGATGGTATGGCGGCAGATTTGGCCAAACGTGGCGTTGATACAGGCGCGGATGTAAACGCGGGTGTCGACATTAAAGCGCTTGAAGATGAGGCTACCAATAAAGCTGACAAAGCGGCTGCTCAAAAAGCACCAAAAGCTGATGCGAAAGTTAAAAAGCCTGTTGCTAAAACAGAAGACAAGGCTGAAGCTAAAACAGAAGCCGAACCTAAAGCCGAAGCTAAGACTGAAGCCAAATCTGATGATAAGGCTGAAGTAAAGAAATCTGACGCGGCCTAATCACCGTATAAACATTATAAATTTTTAAAGAGGAGATATTATTATGAGTGTAATTTCAGCAACTGACGTACGCAATTTACGTGAAAAAACGGGCGCAGGCATGATGGATTGTAAAAAAGCATTGTCCGAGAATAACGGTGACTTTGATGCCGCCGTCGATTGGCTTCGTACAAAAGGTCTATCAAAAGCTGCTAAAAAATCTGACCGTGTGGCTGCCGAGGGCGTTATCGCCGCGGCAATCTCTGCGGACGGCAAACAAGGCGCTTTGATTGAGCTTAATGCCGAAACAGACTTTGTGGCGCGTAACGAAAAGTTCCAAGCCTTTGCTGTATCCATTGCTAATGATGCGCTTAAAGCGTCTGATTTTGATGCGCTTAAAGCGTCAAAAGGTGATGAATTGACCAACTTGATTGCCACTATTGGTGAAAACATGACTTTGCGCCGTTCCGATACTTTGAGTGTCGATAATGGCGTTGTGGCCACTTATATCCACGGGGCTTTAGCGCCTAACGTTGGTAAAATCGGCGTTCTTGTGGCTATCGAAGGCAAGGGCGATGATCTCGCCACACTTGGTAAACAAATCGGTATGCACATTGCCGCGACAAACCCATTGGCTTTGTCTGTTGATGAGCTTGATAAAGACGCCGTTGAGCGCGAACGTCAAGTGTTCCACACACAAGCTGTTGAATCAGGCAAACCAGAAGGCGTGATTGAAAAAATGGTCGAAGGTCGTATCCGTAAGTTTTACGAAGAGTCAGTCCTTCTCGAGCAAACATTTGTGGTTGATGGTGAAAGCAAAATCAAAGACTTACTATCAAACGCGGGCGCAACGCTCAAAGCCTATCAATTGTACCGTCTTGGTGATGGGATTGAAAAGAATGAGGAAGATTTCGCCGCCGAAGTCGCCAAAATGGCTAGCAACGGTAACTAAGAAATTTTAAAGCTTTAATCTAAGCAATAAAAAGCTCCTTAACAGGGGCTTTTTATTGACTTTTCTGTAAAAAAGTTCTATTATTATACATAATGAAAAAAATGTTATTAATGTCGCCAACACATGATTTTTCTTACGTTGTTAAGCCTGAGAAGGGATCAATTAGAGATGAACATCATATAATAAATCTTCAGATTAAAGCTTATCTGGAAAAGCTTTGCGGAGAGTGCATCTCTAAAAACGATATTATTGAGGAATTAAATCTATTCCCATATATGGACGAAGGTAGCTTTAAACCTTTAGAAGCACCCCATTATGATTGGGAGCCTTTAAACAGTCAGCGACAACATAGAATTATTGGGTTGTATTTAGAAAGCTGTTTTCTGGACACTGTAGAGGCTGGCATAGAGGCAGCACTTGTTGCAGCTCACGAAGTAGGGCACATGATCCACATGGGAGGAAATTGGGACGAGTTTTTTCACCGTGAAGATGATGAAGCGCTCCATTCGAGGGAAGTAATAGCTGATTTATTTTCTATCCAAGTGATTGAAAAATTTTATGGATATGATGTTGCGCGAGATACACGTTTAAAACTCATCGAAGAAAGAAGGCAAAACGCTATAGATGGTGATGTAATTCACGATACAAGCTATGCTTTGTCTCAATTTGAAGAGATGGACGGCAGGTATAGAGAGTTGTTACAAATAATGAACCTATATGATCGCATCCAAATGGATGTAGATAACATAGCTTGTTGGCATCCAGGTTGGAAAGCTTTACAAAACAATCGCTAATATGCCATATCTACTTAGAACAAATGGAGATATGCAATGACCGCCGAATCCTCTAAAGTTACTTCCATGACAAAAGTCCAACCACGTTTTCACCGTATCTTGCTCAAAATGTCTGGGGAAGTACTGATGGGGCCTAATGAATTTGGCCTCCACACACCCACCGTAAAGCGCATGGCGCGTGACATCAAAGAAGTTGTTGATTTGGGCGTCGAGGTTTGTGTTGTTGTGGGCGCAGGGAACATTTTCCGCGGTGTGGCTGGGGCGGCAGATGGCATGGATCGCACCACAGCCGATTATATGGGCATGCTTGGGATCGTGATTAACGCGCTCGCGTTGCAAAATGCTTTGGAACACGAAGACGTGCAAACACGCGTGATGTCCGCCATTAAAATGGATTCAATTTGCGAGCCTTATATCCGCCGTAAAGCCATGCGCCACATGCAAAAAAGGCGCGTTGTGATCTTTGCTGCGGGGACTGGTAACCCATACTTTACATCTGATACATGCGCGGCGTTGCGTGCGAGTGAGATGGAATGTGATGCGATCTTTAAAGGTACAAAAGTAGACGGCGTGTATAGCGCTGACCCGCACAAAGACAAAACAGCCACGCGCTATGATGAAATATCGTACATGGATATCCTCACAAAAGATTTACGCGTGATGGATGCCACCGCGATATCTCTGGCCAAAGAAAATAATGTGCCCGTTGTGGTCTTTAATATCCGCGAAGAAAGTAATTTCAAAGCCGTGGTGTTAGGTCAGGGGCAGTCAACTCTGGTGACAAGCGATTAGATTCTTAGCGAAAAGGTGTTTTGGTTGAGGTGTTATCTATAAATATTGTATTGTGGGCGCCTATCAAGTACATCTTGTAGTGTGCCTGCAGGCATTTCTGGCTCTATGAAATTATTTATATACACTCTGTTTAATTGCTTAACGGATGCCTCAACATTTTCGTTAAACGAAACAGATGTGGGGTTTACCGCATCGGATCTAAATTCAAGCAATTCGTTGTCATTGATAGCAATGATTAAGCCCACATTTAATTCCGCAGCCGCTTTAAAAGCTTTGGTAATAATTTCAGGAGTAATGCTTTTAGAAGGCAACCAAGATTGGTCATTGGTTAATGGTGGAATGACATCAATAGCATTGCCGTCATGTTTATGATAAAAACGTATTTCTTTACATTTGGTCATTATTAACTCCCTTGATTAAAATCTATATATTTTCATAAAAGAACATGGCTGGCGCGCTGCTGTCAACAACTTTCACATTCTTACAAAAAAAAGTGTGTAACATTATTTAATAAAGCTGTAAAATCAGAACTAGGCCAATTGATACTGATGGCGTCTTAATACTGACTTCTTTATGGTGAGAAATAGTTTCGGGCAGATTGTACAATGCTATTTTTCAACGTAGGAGCACTTTGAGTGGCGCATACATCCTTTGGAATTTCGACAATTATTTTTTGCCCATGTAGCACTTTTATTTTAGCTGGCAGGACTTTGGCCAAGAGCACATGATTAAATATGGTCGTCGGATCTATGTGTTCTTGACTTGGGATTTTTAATACAACATCAATATTTTTAGCCATAACTTATGTATAATATAATATCTTTGCTTGTCAAACAAAAACGCATTCGTTAAACCTGTAGGACACACATAACAAAGGAAAAATCATGGACATCAAAGAATTAGAACGCCGTATGAATGGCGCTGTGGAAAGTTTGAACAAAGATTTTAGTGGTCTGCGCACAGGTCGTGCCTCTCCAGAACTGTTGGCTGGTATCATGGTGCCTGGGTATGGCGGGGCGACAATGCCTTTGAACCAAGTGGGTAATATCAATACGCCAGAAGCGCGTCTTTTGACCGTGAATGTGTGGGATAAAACTATGGTGGCTGCGGTGGACAAAGCGATCCGTGATGCGGGGCTTGGTCTCAATCCGTCACCAGATGGGCAAACAATTCGTGTGCCATTGCCAGCGCTTACCGAGGAGCGCCGCGCGGAACTCGCTAAAATTGCGGGTAAATATGCCGAAGATGCGCGTATCGCTGTTCGTAATGTGCGCCGTGATGGTATGGAGCAAATCAAGGGTGAAAAATTGCCTGAAGATGACGCAAAACGCGCCTCTGATGACGTGCAAAAAATTACGGATGACACGATTAAAAAAATTGATGAATCTTTGACCGCCAAAGACGCGGACATCAAAAAAGTTTAATCTCTTATGAATGACAAGTCTGCCATATCCAATCATGGGCCCCATCATGTGGCGATCATCATGGATGGTAATGGTCGATGGGCCAAAGCGCGTCATTTACCGCGCACAGCAGGCCATCGCGAAGGTGTGAAAACCATTAAAACTGTGATCAAGGCTGCGGGTGAAGCTGGTATTGAAAACATCACGTTTTTTGGTTTTTCAACCGAGAATTGGAAACGCCCCGCCGATGAAGTGAATGAGCTTATGGGACTGCTTCGTATGTACCTCAAGGCCGAGACAAAAAACTTTCATAAAGAAAATATAAAACTCAACGTCATTGGTTTTCGTGAGGATTTGCCAAGCGATATTGTCACGCTTATTGAAAGTGCCGAAAATCTGACAGCCGCAAACGATAAACTCATCGTGACCATGGCGATCAATTATGGCGGACAAGATGACATTGTCCAAGCGGCGGCAAAATTAGCGCGTGAAGGCGTTGAATTGGGGCGTGATGAATCATCTCGTGCTTTGTTTGAGCAATCCCTTATGACGGGTGATTTACCGCCCGTAGATCTATTGATCCGCACCTCTGGCGAACAACGCATATCTAATTTTTTATTGTGGCAATCGGCCTATGCTGAACTTTATTTCACAGATGCGCTATGGCCTGATTTCGATGAAGACGAACTTAAAAAAGCCATATCATGCTATACACGCCGTGATAGGCGTTATGGCGGATTAGCCCTTGTCAAACAACAAGCACAAAAAGAGAAACACATATCATGAAAAAACCAATGACCAATTTTCAACAACGATT
>JBBKXB010000064.1:0-35689 GCA_037969255.1 Bdellovibrionales bacterium
GGCGGTGTTAAGCGGATTGAACCGCTAAGATCCGTGTTTGCAGGAAGATTGATTGTGACTGTACCAGCGGCTGCATTATATGTACCAGCCGTTGATAGACCGCCAAGGTTAACACCCCAGCCAGCGGCTGTTGGAAGACCAGAAATTGTCACAACCATTGTTTCAGCATTTGTACCATTACCAACCGCAGACACTGGAATAATGCCAAAGCCGTCTTCTAAGATACACACATCATCAAGACCGTTATTTACGGATACTGTTGGTGGTGTTGCATCTTGGTTAAATGTCACTCTGAAGTTTACGCGGTTAGACGCGAAGTTATTATTAATATTACAGTCCGTATCGGATGGAGTGTCTTGACTTGTGACTGTTACCATACCCTCGAACGTACCCACATAACCATTTGAACTTGCGCTCAAACCACTAAGTTGACTTTGTGTCAAAGTGTATGATCCATCAGCATTACGTGTACCTGCAGATAGAACCACGCCAGCAGGAATACCTGTGATCGTGATGCCTGTGATGCTTTCAGAACCGTCTGTGTCGCGAAGGCTTGTTGCGATAGATAGGCCAACGTTACCGCTAGCTTGTGCGCTACCGCCAGTGGCAGAAAGATTAACGTTATCCGCAATCGCATCAACATCAACAATCGCTGTTGAGCTTGCGCTTGAAGTGTCACCACTTGATGGCTCAGTCGCCACAGCAGAAACTGTGATATCAGGCGAGTCAACGTCGCTGTTTACAGGCGGTGTTAACCGTAGAACACCTGAAAGATTTGTGTTGGCAGGCAAGTTAATTGTTGCTGTACCAGCGGCTGCGTTATATGTCGCAGGGGCGCTCAAACCAGATAGGTCAATTGTCCAGCCTGTGGCTGTTGGAAGACCTGTGATTGTAACAACCATTGTTTCAGAATTAGTACCTGTACCTGTTACGCTTAATGGAATTTCACGCGTTGTGTCTTCTGGGATACACACATCATCAATCAAAACGATTGGTGGTGTCGACACAGTTGAGAATGACACATTAAATGTCGCGCTATCTTGCGCAGAATTGTTGGTCAAATCGCATTCGGCATCAGAGATGTTTGTCTCGGCAGAATTAACAGTCACGCGACCACCAAAGCTACCTGTAAAGCCATTTGATGTGGCTGTTAGACCAGTCAATTGAGCAGGTGTTAAAGTGTATGAACCGTTTGCGTTAAGCGTACCCGCAGACAATGTCACACTCGCAGGAACGCCTGTGATTGTAATTGAAGTGATGCTTTCCGAACCATCTGTATCACGCAAATTGGCAGAGATATTTAATGGGATCGTACCACCAGAGGCAGAAGAACCGCCCGTAGCTGTTACTGAAGTACCATCAGCAACCGCGTCAACGGTTACAGTCGCGCTATCTGATGCGCTCGCTGTTTGACCTGTTGAAGGCTCTGTCGCCACCGCAGAAATTGTTAATGTAGGTGCATCAACATCGCTGTTGGCAGGAGGTGTAAGGCGAATGCCACCACCAAGATCTGTGTTGGCTGGAAGCTCAATTCTTAAAGAGTATGAACCTGGGTTAGTTGAAGACGCTGTAACAACACCGCCGCCTGTCAAACCAGTTGTATCAACTGTCCATCCACCAAGCGGTAGACCAGAAATCGTCACAACCATTGTCTCGGCGCCTGTACCGTTACCAATAGCAGATACAGCAATCAATTGACTGCCATCTTCGGCGATACATACATCATCAACACCGTTATTCACAGACACTGTTGGCACATTTGTTGTGACATCATATTGCAATCTAAAGTTTACTGATTGTGTCGCTGTGTTATTTGTTAGGTCACATTCTGCGCCAGAAAGAGTTGTTTCACCGCTATTCACAGTGATTGTACCATTTACGCTACCTGTAAAGCCATTTGATGTGGCTGTTAGACCAGTCAATTGAGCAGGTGTAAGGCTATATGAACCATCCGCATTACGTGTGCCAGCAGACAATGACACAGTCGCAGGAATACCTGTAATGGTGATGGACGTGATTGACTCTGAACCATCTGTATCAAGAAGTGTCGCAGATGGGTTGATCGCAATCGTACCGTTCACGGCGGCTGAGCCACCAGAAGCAGATAGGTTTGTGTTATCGGCAACCGCATCAACGGTCACTGTTGCGCTGTCTGTTGCTGTCGCTGTTTGACCTGTTGAAGGCTCTGTTGCTACAGCGCGGATTGTCAATGTTGGTGCATCAACATCGCTGTTGGCAGGAGGTGTAAGGCGAATGCCACCACCAAGATTTGTATTGGCAGGAAGGCTAACCGTTACAGTACCAGTATTTTGGTCATAAGCGGTGATACCACCTGTAATGCCAGTCACATCCACACCCCAGCCAGCGGCTGTTGGTAGACCTGTAATTGTCACTTCCATTGTTTCTTGAGCTGTACCATTACCAACCGCAGAGACAGCGATTAATTGTGAGCCATCTTCCAAGATACACACATCATCAATGCCGTTATTCACGGAAACTGTTGGTGTGTTTGTATCCACGTTAAATGTCACTGTGAAGTTTGCACTGGTGAATTCTTCGTTATTTCTAGTATCACACTCTATATCAGTGGCGATATCCGTGTTCACAACAGTTGCCGTACCTGTGAAAGTACCGACATAGCCGTTAGAACTGGCCGTCAAACCTGGAAGTTGAGCAAGTGTCAGTGAATAGCTGCCATCTTGATTGAGCGTACCCGCAGACAATGTCACGCCTGCTGGAATTCCGCTAATCACGATGTTTGAAATTTCTTCTGATCCATCTCTATCATTAAGAGTGGCTGTGACATTGATGCCCACAGAGCTTGTAACAACAGATGTACCACCAGTGGCAGATACATTTGTAGGATCAGCAACGGCGTCCACATCAAGACGGAAATCAGTGTTTGCAGGCGCTGAGATAATGCCTGTGTTCACATTTTGAACAACGGCGCTTGCTGTTAGTACGCCAGCATCAACATCGCTGTTAGCAGGAGGTTGAACTGTCGGGCCACCGCTGAAAGCTTGTCCAGCAGGAAGTGTGATCGTCCATGTCAATGTTGAGGCGTTATATGTACCGCCAGCAAGATCCGTGAAAGTCCAACTTGAAGGAATGCCAACAATATCAACCGTGAGCACCTCATTGACTGGTGTTGAAGATGTGCTAGCAGCATTCACTTGTAATTGAATAGAATTATCTTCCAATACGCATAAATCAATCGCGGCCACTGAAGGTGGAGGTGGCGCAACCACAATCACTGGTGTTGGCGTGATAGCCAACGGTTCAATTGGATCTGTACTTGGAATACTAAAGGCAAGTTCTGTCGGCCCAATCGGACCTACATCATCAAGGCCACCAATGCTTTGACTAGACATGGCGCTACCAAAACCAGCACCTGTGTTACGTACACCAGCCACGCCAGCAGGACCAGCCGCCGGTTCAATGTCAGCCAAATCAGAACCATCATCTTGCAAGGCCGCTGTTTTTACAGGGCGTGCAACTGGCTGAGGTGTTGGAGCAACCGCAACAACGGCTGGCTCTACATTACCTGCAGCAGGTTCTACTTGAGCAAAATCTTCGCCGTCAAACAGGCTGGCTACTTTACACTCAGCGAATAAGAATGCAGGTGAAATTGTCGCGCCATCAGCAAAGGCAATCACTGTGTCATCGCCAGCTTCGAGGTCTACAAAACGTTTTTCACCATTGTTAAGCAAAATGGCAAGACGGTTTTCAGCCAACTCAATGGCTTGGATGTCATTTTGTGAAAAATCAAGGTGTATTTCGGCTGTAGTAAGAGGTTGACCACCTTCGGCAAGAGCGGCAAATTCAATTACGGTACCATCTTCTAGTTTAATAGAGTAATCAGCATCAGCAAGTGCTTCAAAATTCGGGATTAAAAGCGTGGACGAGTCTTTGAAGCTAATTTCTAAAGCACCCTCACTGTTAATTTCGTAACCAATCACATCTTCAAGTGTAAATAGGAATGTCGTGGCTTGCGCAGCGTCCAACGCTACTGTGCTGGTAATACCATCACAAGGCTTGCTCACAGCCGTTGAAAGTTGGCTGGCCGTACATTCTTGGTAATCTGTGCCGAATAGTTGCTTCATGGTTTTGTAATCCTCTTATAAATTCAAGTGTTTTGCCGATAATTATTGTTTTAAGCAGTGCGTCATTCTCTTTCAAGAAATTTCATACCACCGCAAAAGTTATACAGTAGTTTAGAACACATCGTCAAGAAAAATATGAAAAGTATGAGCAATTGAGCCTATTATTAATTCCTTGTTAATGTTTGAGGCCAAAACCATTGAAAACCCTAGATTTATAAGGCTTTCGCAATATGTGTACTTAGGAATAAATACAAATATTTACCCGCATAATGTGTATTATAAATAGCCCTTTATGGTAATTTATGGTAATTAAAGTGCTGATAATATGTGTAATTTTTATTGGACATTTTAGCTAAAATAGATATAATAGGCGAAATAGAAAAGAGTCACTTATGATCCGCGCCACCATCACCGCCACAAAATTTAAAAATCATGTTGGACAATATATTGAAGAGTCCAATCGGGGGCCTGTGGCCATCACGAAACATGGGCGCATCACATCTGTTTTGGTTGATGTTGAACTGTATAAAAAAATGCTTCATGTCGCCAATGAGGCAAGGCGCGTTAAAATGGCCAACACCCCGCAACCGCCACCCAACATAAATAGGTGACATTAAAAAAGCCCCCATTTCTGAGTGCTTTTAAAAATTCAAAACTTTATAAGCGATTAAAGCGCGTTAGCCACTTGATCGGCTTGTGTTAAACCTTCTTCTGTCTCTGTATCATTAAATAATACTGGACCAGAATCCAAACCTTTAGCCGCTTCATCGCGATCAACAAATTCAATCACAGCCATTGGCGCGTTGTCACCTTTACGAAAGCCAGCTTTCATAATGCGGATGTAACCACCTGGCCGCTCTTTATAACGCGTCGCCAAGGCACCAAATAATTTATGTGTCATTGTCTCATCACGAAGCGTCGCATGCGCGTTACGCCAGTTATGAAGACCGCCCTTTTTACCCAAAGTCACAAGCTTTTCCACGAATGGACGAAGCTCTTTGGCCTTTGGCAAAGTTGTTATGATCTGTTCGTGCTTCACGAGCGCGTTAGACATGTTTTTCAACAACGCTTTACGGTGCTCTTTCGTACGATTTAATTTACGGCCTGCTAATCTATGGCGCATGGTGATGTCTCCTTATTTAAGACTAATTAAAACTGTGTATCTTCAACTTTACGGATTAACTCTTCGATGTTCTCTGGCGGCCAGCCTTCGATATCCATACCAAGTGTTAATTCCATTTGTGTAAGAACTTCTTTGATTTCGTTCAATGACTTACGACCAAAGTTTGGCGTACGTAACATGTCGGCTTCTGATTTTTGAACCAAGTCACCGATATAAACAATATTGTCATTTTTAAGACAGTTGGCTGAGCGTACTGAAAGCTCAAGCTCTTCAACGCGTTTAAGCAAGTTAGCGTTAAACGGCAATTCTGAAGCTTTTTCTTTTGTTTCTTGCTCGGCAGGATCATCAAAGTTAATGAAGCTTTTCACTTGCTCTTGCATGATACGAGCGGCCAAGGCCACTGCATCTTCTGGTGTCACTGTACCATTTGTTTCTATTTGAATGGTCAATTTATCGTAATCTGTTTCTTGACCCACACGTGTATCTTCAACTTCATAAGATACTTTGCGCACTGGTGAGAAAATTGAATCCACTGGGATCAAACCAACAGGTGCATCCTCGGGACGGTTTTGAGCCGCAGGGCGATACCCTTTACCTGTGTTGACTGTCAATTCCATCTCAAGGCTCGCGCCTTTATCAAGCGTACCAATTACGAGCTCTGGGTTCATGATTTCAATATCAGCGCCAGCTTCGATCATACCAGCTGTCACTTCACAGGGGCCTTTAGCACGAAGGTGCATTTTCTTAGGGCCATCAGCATACATAGCCAAAGCGATTGATTTAACGTTAAGAACGATATCAGTCATGTCCTCGCGAACACCTGGGATGGATGAAAACTCATGAACAACGCCTTCAACTTGAATGGCTGTTACGGCCGCACCTTGAAGTGAGGACAAAAGAACACGACGAAGCGCGTTACCAAGTGTTAAACCAAAACCACGTTCCAAAGGATCAGCAACGATTGTTGCGTGTGTGCGTTCATTTGATTTTTTAACGGCGATTCTGTCTGGCTTAATAAGGTCAGTCCAATTGCGAGCGGTTAGTGCCATGGTATTTACTTCTTCCTCTTTTTAAATAATTAAAAAATTAGTTTCTTATATTAAACGTCTGATTAAACTCTACGACGCTTCTTAGGACGACAGCCATTATGTGGTGTTGGCGTTGTATCCTTGATTGTCTTGATGATGAGGCCCGTCGATTGTAGAGCACGAAGAGCGCTTTCACGTCCAGCGCCTGGGCCTTTAACTTCAACATCCACAGATTTCATTTTGTGGTTATCAATGGCTGGGCGCGCGGCATCTTCACCAGCCAGTTGGCCAGCAAATGGTGTTGATTTACGTGAGCCTTTAAAACCCATTTTACCAGCAGATGACCAGCAAAGCGTGTTACCGCTAGGGTCTGTCACTGTGATAAGGATGTTGTTAAATCCTGCGTCAATTTTAACCAATCCCTCTGGGACGATGGTTTTATTCTTTTTCTTAGTTTGTGTCTTAGCCTTTGCCATGATTATCTATCCTTATTTCTTCTTGCCAGCGATTGATTTGGCTGGGCCTTTACGAGTGCGAGCGTTTGTACGAGTACGTTGACCGCGAACTGGTAAGCCACGACGATGACGCAGACCACGATATGACACCATGTCTTGCAAACGTTTGATATCCATAGACACTTGACGGCGACGTTCACCCTCAACTGAGTAGTTTTTATCAATCTCGGCGCGCAGTTCAGCAATCTGAGCTTCGCTTAATTCTTGAACACGTGGATAATTGATGCCATCACCAATTTTGCACGCTTCGCAAATTGCCTTGGCAGATGTATTGCCAATTCCAAAAATGTAAGTTAGCGCAACATGTGTGCGCTTATTCGTCGGTATGTTAACCCCAGCAATACGTGCCACGTTATAAGACTCCTTTTAATTACTACATAAGGCGTGCGTGACGCCTGTCCTGAACTCGCGTACTTAAAGGAAAAACAACGCGTTCGTCAACCATTAAATACAGTTTTTTGTGGATAACTCATAAAAAAGACAATAAATATTGAAAATAGCAAGAATATCTATATTGACATATTGATGGTGTTCACCTACTTATGTTCGCAAGGAGTTAATAATATGACCGATAAAATACAAAATGAAGAAGCGCGTGAATCACTTATAGGCATGCTTTGCGGCGACTTATATGAGAAGTTGCGCTACTCGCATAATTATAAGATTGTTGAGGCAGCCATAACGCGTCACAAGGATGATATTTACAAAACTATCGATGCTCACGTCGCTGAACACTTTAGTGGCTCTTACTTAGAAGCTTATCGAAAAAGCTACCTTTGTTTAGATGCAAAAACCTACACAACGGCCAGCCGTGATACCAACCCTAAAAACCCAGCTGAAAATTTTACGGTCTCGGTAAATAACGACGGTGGGACTATTATTCGATTACATTTTCATCAGTTGAGATTGTATGTCCACGAGGGTCATAAAAAAGCGGCTGAAGCAGCTATGGGTGTTTTTGAAATAATTGATTTTGCTTTTGATACACCAGCAGGATCAACTGCTACCGCTTTAGGCGCTAGCTCTCACCCAACGCCTAGAAATTAAGCCAAAATCTCGGTAATTTGTTTAGCAACCGTATCGATATCTTTCATACCATCAACCTCTTTGATCAAGCCCTTTGCCTCATAATACGGTAGCAATGGCGCGGTTTGTTGGCGGTATGTCGCAAGGCGTGATTTGAGCACATCGGCAGTATCATCGGCGCGTCCACTATTTTTTGCGCGTTCTGCCACACGTTCAAATAATTCTTGGTCATTCACTTCAAAATAAATCACGGCATCAAGACCACAACATCTCTTATCGAGCATAGCATCAAGCGATTCTGCTTGAGCCAAAGTGCGCGGGAAACCATCGAGAATGTACCCATTCTCGCAATCTTGTGCACTTAAGCGATCTTTGATGATATCGACCATGACATCATCGGACACGAGATCCCCCGCCGCCATAATGCTTTCAACTTTTTTGCCCAAATCTGAACCCGCCGCGATAGAGGCGCGTAGCATGTCGCCCGTGGATAAATGAGGTATGTCGTAGCGATCTTTGAGTATAGCCGCCTGAGTGCCCTTACCAGCGCCTGGAGGGCCTACAAATATGAGACGTCGTGACATGAGAACTAACGGCGCCCTTTCAATTTGGCTTTCTTGATAAGGCCTTCATATTGATGAGCAACCATGTGCGATTGAATTTGCGTCACCGTATCAATAGTAACCGTCACCACAATCAATAATGATGTTCCGCCAAAGTAAAATGGCACTTGATATTTCGCCATCATAAATTCAGGGATCAAACACACAATCGCCATGTAAATCGCACCGATTAATGTGAGGCGCGTCAGCACCGTATCAAGATATTTCGTAGTCTGATCACCAGGGCGGATACCTGGAACAAAACCACCGTTTTTCTTAAGCATATCGGCGTTTTCTTTCGGGTTAAACACAATCGCTGTGTAGAAGAAGCAAAAGAAAATAATCAACGCGCCATACATCAACATATAAAGCGGTGCGCCATGCGACAGCGCACGAGATACATCGGATAACCAACCCGTTTGATTGATACCAGCAAAGCCAATAATCGTCAGTGGAAGCAACAAGATTGAGCTCGCAAAAATTGGCGGGATAACACCAGCGGTATTCACTTTAAGCGGTAAATGTGTGGATTGGCCTTGGAACAATTTATTCCCCACTTGGCGTTTGGGATATTGCACGGGGATACGGCGTTGCGCACGCTCCACATACACAATAAAGCTGATGATCCCAACCACACCGATTAATAATGCGAGCATGAAGATTACAGAAAATTGACCTTGACGACCCAATTCTAAAAGCCCTGCAAATGCCCGTGGTAATTCAGCCACGATACCTGCGAAAATCAAAATGGATATACCGTTACCAATGCCGCGCGCTGTGATTTGCTCACCGAGCCACATTAAAAACACTGTACCAGAAACGATGGTAACAACCGTAGTTAAGCGAAACGCCATCCCCGGATCAATCACCGCTGCACCGCCTGCGCCTTGCATGGACTCGAGACCCACAGACAAGCCATAGGCTTGGATAGAAGCAAGAATAACCGTTAAATAACGTGAGTATTGCGTGAGTTTTTGACGCCCAGCCTCACCGCCTTCTTTTTTAAGGGCTTCAAGTTGCGGGATCATAGACCCTGCCATTTGCACAATAATGGATGCCGAAATATAAGGAATAATGTTAAGCGCAAAAATGGACATACGTGATAACGCACCCCCAGAGAACACGTTAAACATGTCCAAAATACCGCCGCCTTTTTGGTTAAAAATCTCACCCCAAATGGCTGGATCAACGCCTGGAAGCGGAATATATGTCCCGAGACGATAAATCACCAGGGCAAAAAGCACGAACCATAGCCTTGCGTGAAGGTCTTTGGCCTTAGCAAAAGCTCCAAAATTAACGTTAGATGCGAGTTGTTCAGCAGCTGAAGCCATGTCTTTATACTATCCCTATATTACTTTTTTAAATAAAAATGGACATTGAACGAGACAAGCGTTTGTGTCAATTGGGCTTAAAGTAAAAATTCTTTTTGCTAGGGTTTTTTAGGTTGCCACAAAGGCTCATTATGCCTACTCAATATTTCGACTTCTTGTGACGTTCGTATCATTTTGGGATCAATGTTTTGGGCGCTAGCAAGCATACCAAACATCACACCTAATTGATTGTTTTCAATAATTGTACCATGTCGTCTAATATGTTTGAGCCCCCTCACAGCATGGGCTTTATCACTACTTTCACCTGTTAGTTGGTGTATTGACGGTATTACACAACGAGTGCATGGTTTTATTAAATCTATTATAGCCCCGCCAATTTGAATTTGTGCCCAATCATCTTCTTCGAAAGGTTTAAAATCACCATCAATAACGATATTGGGTCTAAACCTGTTCATAGGAAGAATTGCCAAGTCCATGTCTAGTAATCCGTGGTTCAGCGCACTCAATGAAGCCAAAGTGGTTATAAGATACTGAAATCCATCAGCATATCCAACTTTTGCATCATTAGGATCAAACTGTGCATCCATTTTTCTATCAAAGTCGCGCCCTTGCCACACTAATCGTGCTGGTTCACGAAGAACATCACTTAAAAAACGGGCAATGTCATCACCACAATCATAACCACTCAACTTGACGTTGCCGTGATGTTTGTAAAAAACCTTACTCTGATTTTCATCAATAATATTCACTGATGTAATATCTCGTTGATCACCGCCATATATCAATTTAGTAGAGCTAGCTGATTGTTTGACGCCGAGTAGAGCCATGCGAGGATTTTGACGCTGTGTAATAAATGCACTCTTTTTTGGAGAAACAACCATATATTCTCTATCTCCGCTGAACCCATACTTTGAAACTGTAGCAAACTGTAAATCAATTGCACGCGCCGACTTAACGGGATAAATATGTAGAGAATGAACTTTCATGATAATTTTATATTATGTTATCGTAGCTATGTCAATAATGTGCGCTACGAGTCAACTTTTTGCCAATCATTCAATGTGTTCATAATTTAAAAAGGAAAGGCATGATGTTGATAGGCTTTATCAATGTCGCTTAAAACCTCATCAGAAAGTTTTAACTCGTGCGCAGCAATATTGGTTTTCAATTGTTCCATAGTTGTCGCACCAATGATTGTCGAGGTCATAAAAGGACGCGAGAGGCACCACGCAAGCGCCATTTGGCACACGTCAATGTCATCATGTTTTTGGGCAATATCTATATAGGCTTTGACGGCGTGCTCTGCGCGATCCGTATCTCTGTGTAATTTACGAGAATCATTAGACCAACGAGTACCATCTGGGCGTGCTCCATCAAGATATTTACCCGACAACATGCCCGTTGCTAGCGGTGAATAGGCCAATAATCCAATATCTTCAGCTATTGAAACTTCCGCGCACTCCTTATCAAACCAACGCCACAATAATGAATACTCATTTTGTATCGATACTGGGCGCGGCATATCATTTTTTAACGATTCAAACACCCATTGCATCATACCCCAAGACGTGTCATTCGACAGGCCATAATGACGTATACGACCAGCTTTGACTTCCTCATTAAGCGCGTGAAGCGTTTTACCAATCATATCCCGTTCTGCCGTGTAATCACTCTTACGATAATCAACATCATGATTGCCAAAACGATATGTCGGGCGATCTGGCCAATGAAGCTGATATAGATCGATATAATCCGTTTTGAGACGTTTAAGATTTAAGTCCAAGGCTTTTGAAATAGATTGTCCGTTGATCCCTTCACCATCGCGTATCCAAGGCAAGCCAGCATTGGCTATTTTACTCGCCAGAATAATATCACTTCGTTTACCCGTTTTTTCAAACCATGCGCCAATGATTTCCTCTGTTTTGCCTTGAGAGTCTTTGCTAGGCGGTACGGCATAAAGCTCGGCTGTATCAAAAAAATTAATGCCCGCATCATGCGCATAATCCATTTGCGCGTGGCCCTCGCTTTCGGTGTTCTTTTGACCCCATGTCATGGTGCCAAGACATATCTCGCTGACTTTTAAATCTGTACGACCTAGTTGATTTTTCTTCATAGTATTCCAATCTCTGTGCGTTGAAATGTAATAAAAAACCCCGCCAATAGCGAGGTCTTTAAAAACTTATTTTAAAGAGAATTATTTTTATGGTTTGGGTGTTGGATCATCTGATGTCCGAAGTTGCATAGATCCCAATGAAGATAACAAGAAAGCTACGTAAGCTCCAAAAAGCCCTACCCCATAACTTGCCACAATTAAAGCTATACTACTTTCTTCAGATACTGCCATTGCAGAATTGAAAGTGTCATATGCCGTTTTACCTGCGGCTGTCCCTATAACCACTCCAACAAAGTGATCTATAACATTTCTTTTCAAATTATCTACCTTTTTATTATAACTCCTGATTGTGTTGATTGTTTAATTAACATAACGAAAATATATAGTCAATAAAAAACCCGCCATGAGCGAGTTTTTTATTATTATTTTTTCTGAAAGCCTACTTTTTTGGTTTGGCTGCAGCGCGTTTTGCTAATTTTTCTGCGCGTTTGATTTTATCAGCTTCTTGTTTCGCAGATTTCACTTCAATGATTTCTACGCTACCGCCCGCTTTTTCAACGGCGGCGATTGCAGATTTCGTTGCGCCAGCAATTTTCAAATTCAATTTTGTTTTCAATTCACCATGACCAAGAAGACGAACACCGTCTTTAACACGGCGGATAACGCCTGCTTTGGCAAGAGATTCAGCGGTTACTGTTTCTTTAGCGTCAATGCGTTTTTTATCGAAAAACTCTTGAAGTGTTGCGAGGTTAATCTCGGCGTAATCCTTGCGGTTGCGTGACGTAAATCCACGTTTTGGCATACGCATATAGATGGGCATTTGGCCACCCTCAAACGCGCCAATAGACACACCTGAACGTGATTTTTGACCTTTATAACCGCGACCCGCTGTTTTACCCGTACCAGAACCAATACCACGACCAACGCGTTTGCGAGCCTTAGTAGAACCTTCTTTAGGTTGTAATTCGTTTAACTTCATAATTTTTCTCTCTTTATTAAGGTCGGTGATTAACCGATAACTTCCATTTTAACCAAATGACTGATTTTGTTCGCCATACCACGATTAGCAGGGGTGTCAAGCAAAATGCGCGATTTGTGCATTTTACCGAGACCTAAACCGCGTAATGTTGCGTTTTGTTTCGCACCGCGACCAATACCGCTACCAATTTGAGTGACGCGAATACCGGTTGTCAGCTCTTTTTTAGCAGGCGTAGCCTTGCTTTTCAAAGCCACTGGCTTTGCTGTTGTTGCCGCTTTAGCAGCAGGTGCTTTTTTAGCAGTGGCAGATTTTTTTGTCGCCGCAGTTTTTGTTGTTTTAGTATCAGCCATCTTATTCTTCTCCAATATCTCCACCAGACTCTGCAGCCATGCGTGGGTCACGTGATTTTAATAGATCAGCCACTTTCTTACCGCGACGTGATGCGATTTGACGTGGGCTTTCGATTTTTTGTAAAGCGTCAAGCGTAGCTTTTACCATGTTATGTGGGTTTGAGGTGCCTTGAGCTTTGGCCACAACATCTTGTACGCCAAGCGCTTCAAAAATAGCACGCATAGGACCACCAGCAATAATACCAGTACCTGGAGGGGCTGAACGAAGGATTACTTTACCCGCACCAAAATGTCCTTGGACATCATGATGAAGTGTACGGCCTTCACGCAGTGGGATACGAACGATTTGACGGCGCGCAGATTCGCCCGCTTTACGCATGGCTTCAGGCACTTCTTTTGCTTTACCTGAACCAATACCTACGCGGCCTTTTTGATCGCCAACAATCATCAACGCGGCAAAACCGAAACGACGTCCACCTTTGACCACTTTGGCCACACGGTTAATGTCGACTAATTTTTCGATCAGATCGTCTTTTGGTTGTTGGTGTGCTTTGTTATCACGTGCCATTATTATGTTTGCTCCTTAAATTATTCTTAAAAATCGAGACCCGCTTGACGCGCGCCTTCTGCCAATGCTTTCACACGGCCATGATATAGATATGAACCTCTGTCAAAAACGACTTGTTTAACACCCGCTTTATTTGCGCGTTCGGCAACCAATTTGCCCACTTGCGTGGCCGCATCCGTTGTCGCACCGCTTTTAAGCTTGCCTTTAATATCTTTGTCCAAAGTTGAGGCTGCCGCCACTGTGACACCTTTAGTGTCATCAATAACTTGCGCGTAAATTTGTGCGCCAGAGCGGAAAACGCTCAAACGTAGACGTCCTGTTTTACGAACAGACTTACGAACCGCATTGCGCGTACGATAAGAGCGACGTTCTTTAGAACTTGTTTTAACTTGTGCCATAACGGGTTACCTTTACTTCTTCTTACCTTCTTTGCGGCGAATATATTCACCTTCGAAACGAATACCTTTGCCTTTATAAGGCTCTGGTGGACGCCACTTGCGAATTTCAGCGCACACTTGACCAACTTGTTGCTTATCGCAACCAGACACGGTCATGTTAACTTGCTTTTCAACTTCGATTGTAACGCCTTGTGGGATGGTATACTTCACATCATGTGAAAAACCAAGCGCCATTACGAGTTCACTACCTTGCACTTGCGCACGATAACCAACACCGTTCAAAATCATCTTCTTTTCAAAGCCTTTGTGAACACCTTCGAATAGTGAGCGAATAAGTGCGTGATCTGTACCCCACTGGGCACGGCTTTGTTGAGTAGGCTCGTCAGCAACGATGGATAGAACAACATTGTTGTCATTCATCTCTGCTTTGATATCCTTATGGACGGTGTGCGAGCGTTCCTCTTTACCTTTAGCCACAACGGTACGACCGCTAAGTGTAACGGTAACGCCCTCAGGGACTGGAATAGGGTTTTTAGCCAAACGTGACATAACTTATATAGCTCCTTATTAAAATACTTGGCAAAGCACTTCGCCGCCAACATTGGCATCGCGCGCTTGCGTGTCTGAAATTACACCGTGAGGCGTCGAAATAATTGAAATACCGAGACCATTGTGGAAACGTGGTAAATCTGCAACTTTTGAATAAACACGGCGACCGGGTGTGGATACGCGTTTAATCTCGCGGATAACAGGCTCGTCAGCAGAGTATTTTAGCTCGACTGAAAACTCTTCAAAGCCAGCTTTGCTGGTTGATTTCGCGTAACCACGGATAAAGCCTTCGCCCTTTAAAACATCAAGAACACGCGCACGCAATTTACTTGCAGGCACTTGCACTTTGTTTAGGCGACGATGTTGACCGTTGCGAATTCGAGTAAGCATATCGCCGATTGGATCTGAAAATGACATTTTTTTCTCCTCTTTCCTTACCAGCTAGATTTCGTTACGCCAGGAAGTTCACCAGATTGTGCTTTTTCACGCATCTGATTACGGCATAAATTAAATTGACGGAAGAAACCACGTGGGCGACCAGTGATCGCACAGCGGTTACGTTGACGGTTTTTGGCGCTATTGGTTGGCAGAGAATCGAGTGCCAACATGGCTGCGAAACGATCTTCTTGAGATGTTTCTTTGTTCATGATGATCGCTTTAAGCGCAGCACGTTTTTCCTCGAATTTATTATTCAAGCGTGTGCGTTTAATATCGCGTTGTTTCATACCTTCTTTGGCCATGATTATTTTCCGCCCTTTCGGAATGGTAAGTTAAATAACTCTAAAAGCGCTTTGGCTTCTTCGTCTGTGTTAGCTGATGTACAAATCACGACATCAAAACCGCGTGCTTTTTCAACTTTATCGTAATTAATCTCTGGGAACACAATGTGTTCTTTCAAGCCCATGGCATAGTTACCATTGCCATCAAACGCATTGCCTTTGATACCGCGAAAGTCACGAATACGTGGCATGGCGATATTGACCAAACGATCAAGGAAATCGTACATGTTTGTTTTACGCAAAGTCACCTTAGCGCCAAGTGGCATATCTTCACGAACCTTAAAGGTCGCAACAGATTTACGAGCACGTGTCACAACCGCTTTTTGACCAGCGATAAGTGATAAGTCCTCTGCAAACTCAGCAGGTGCTTTTGAATTATTAGTGGCGTCACCAACACCCGCATTGAGCACGATTTTCGTGATCTTTGGGATTTGGTGTACGTTACCGTACTTAAAACGTTCTTGCATTGCTTTAGCAATTTTGTCCTCATACTCGGACTGCAAACGCGGTTTGTAAGATGTTGCTGCTTTAGCCATGATTCATCTTGCTCCTTATAATTCCTGACCCGATTTACGGGCAATACGTGTTTTTGTACCGTCTTTGGCGAGTTTGTAACCCACTTTAGATGGTGACTTGTTATCTTTTGGATCCACGATGGCAACATTGCTCACGTGTATCGGCATTTCTTTACGCACAATACCGCCTTCTGGATTGGCTTGTGATGGTTTTGTGTTACGACCAACCATGGCGATACCTTTTACGGTCACTTTACGGTCACTTGGGCGAACCATAACGACTTCGCCAGTTTTGCCCTTGTCTTTACCAGCAAGAACAACAACTGTGTCGCCTTTTTTAATTTTGAGTTTTTGAGCAGTCATGATTTATAAAACCTCTCCAGCCAATGAAATAATCTTCATATAGCCAGCACTACGCAATTCACGTGGCACTGGGCCAAAAATACGTGTGCCAACTGGCTCTTTGTTATTGTTAATCAGCACAGCCGCGTTGGTATCAAAACGAATTGATGTTCCATCTTTACGGCGCACTTCTTTTTTCGTGCGTACGATCACAGCCTTCATCACTTGACCTTTTTTAACACGGGCACGTGGCAACGCATCTTTGATAGACACAACGATCACTTCACCAACACCGGCGAAACGTTTCTTTGATCCACCAAGGACTTTGATGCACTGAACTCTTTTTGCGCCGCTGTTATCGGCAACATCCATTACACTTTCGGTTTGTATCATTTTGAAGCCTCCTTAGTGGTCGATGCTTTCTTTGCAGCAGGCTTTTTAGCAGATGCTTTTTTAGCGTCTGCTTTAGGCGCGGCGGCATTAGTTTCTTTTTTAGCAACTGGTTTTTTAGCAGGCGCGGCAGCTTTTTTGACTGGGGCAGTTGCTTCAGCTTGCTTAAATTCTTGTGGCTTACGGCCAGCAGGTGCTTCAGAAACAACGGTAAAAGCTTTTGATTTGCTCATCTTGTTGGTTTCCTGAATGCGAACAACATCACCAATACGGAACAAGTTATTTTCATCATGCACAGGATATTTACGTGATTTTTTCACATACTTTTTATAGATCGGGTGCAATGTACGACGCTCAACCAAAACAGATACTGTCTTGTTTGCTTTGTCAGATACCACACGGCCTTCAAGGATACGCTTTGGCATAAATTACTCCTACTTCGCTTTCTTAGCGGCGGCCTTTGGGGCAGCCTTTGTTGTTGTCTTTTTAGCGGCAGCTTTTGGCGCAGCTTTGGCTTTTGTCTCAGTTGTTTTCTTAGCGGCAGTTTTAGGTGCTGCTTTTTTAGCGTCAGTTGTCTTTTTAGCGACAGGTTTCACTGACGCTTTAACTGACCCATTAGCCGCTGTTTTTACGCGCGCGACATCGCGGCGAATATTGCGAAGCAATGACGGGTTCGTCAATTGACCTGATACGTGTTGCATACGAAGTGTGAATTGTTCTTTACGCAAATCCATCAACATTGTGTTCAACTCGTCTTGGGTTTTACCCACTAATTCTTGTGCATTCATTTCCTGTTTACTCCTTAAGCCGCTTCAATACGTTCAACGACTTTACATTTGATCGGCAGTTTTTCGGCTGCACGGGCTAGTGACTCGCGAGCAACCTCACGTGGTACACCATCAATTTCAAACATGATGCGACCAGGCTTAACCTTTGCCGCCCAATATTCAACAGACCCTTTACCTTTACCCATACGAACTTCCAAAGGTTTGGATGTTACAGGGGTGTCAGGGAAAATACGGATCCAAATACGACCTTGGCGTTTCATCATACGAGCCAATACGCGGCGCGTGGCCTCGATTTGACGTGACGTGATACGCTCTGGCGCAAGTGCTTTAAGCCCATAAGAGCCAAAGTTTAGATTTGTTCCACCTTTAGCATTGCCGCTGATGCGGCCTTTATGCTGTTTGCGAAACTTGGTCTTTTTGGGTAATAACATCTTTTCTCTACTCCATTAATCCTATTTAAGCGTTTCCACTTGAGCGAAGGCCTTGTTGATCTGCAAGGCGTGTATCACGCGCAGCAGGATCATTTGACAAAACATCACCCTTATAAATCCATACTTTGATACCGATGATACCAAATGTTGTTGCGGCTTCGGCAGTCCCATAATCAAGGTCAGCACGAAGTGTGTGTAAAGGCACACGGCCTTCACGGTACCATTCCATACGCGCAATATCAGCGCCAGCAAGGCGGCCAGATACATTCACGCGGATGCCTTCAGCGCCAAAACGAAGCGCAGATTGCACGGCACGTTTCATAGCACGGCGGAAAGACACGCGGCGTTCTAGTTGGTCAGCAATACCTTCAGCAACCAATTTTGAATCGATCTCAGGCTTGCGAATTTCAACAATATTAAGGGACACAGGTGCATCAGCCATTTTTGACAATTTGGCGCGTAATTTTTCAATATCGCCACCTTTTTTACCAATGATCACACCAGGGCGTGACGCATGGATTGTAAGGCGAATATTTTGGTTTGTACGCTCGATGATCACTTTTGATACACCAGCAGATTTCAATTCCTTTGTAACGTAACGACGAAGCTCAAGATCAGTGACCAATTTGTCAGCATAATCACGACCAGCATACCAACGGGAATCCCAAGTACGGTTGATGCCTACGCGTAGTCCAATAGGATTTACTTTTTGACCCATAATTATTTGCTTCCTTTATCAGTTTTTGTAGCTGCTTTTGTTTCAGTCTTTGGCGCAGCCTTTTTAGCAGGTGCTTTTTTAGCGTCTGCTTTAGGCGCTTCTTTTTTAGCAGGCGCGACCTTGACTGGTGTTGCCTTAGCCTGAGTGGTTTTGGTTTGTGTCTTTGGTTGTGGCGCAACATTTTCTTGATCACGCTCACGAACAACAACGGTCAAACGTGAAAAGAATTTTTGAATGCCTGCGCTACGACCACGACCGCGGATACGCATGCGCTTCAATAGCATTGTTTTACCAACAGTGGCTTCTGATACATAAAGACGGTCAATATCAAGATTGTGATTATTCTCAGCGTTAGCAATGGCTGTACGCAAAGTTTGTTTAACATCTTGGGCAACCGCTTTATTACAAAACTCGAGATCAATCAAAGCGCGTTCCGCAGATTTACCACGGATCAATTGCGCCACAAGATTTACTTTTTGCGGGCTTGAATTCACGTATTTAGTGATCGCGCGGGCTTCATTATCGGCCATACGAACTGTGTTTTGTTTTTGTGACATAACTACTCTTCCTTAACCTTATCTCTTACCTTTTTTATCGGCCAAATGACCAAAATAAGTACGCGTCAATGCGAACTCGCCTAATTTGTGACCAATCATTTGATCGGTAACCAACACAGGCACGAATTTCTTGCCGTTATAGACCGCAAATGTCATCCCAACCATGTCAGGGATAATCACGGAGGCGCGTGACCAAGTTTTGATCACTTCGCGTTTTGAACTCTCACTCGCAGCCAATACTTTTTTAAGCAAGCTTTTTGCGATGTAAGGACCTTTCCATACTGAACGTGGCATATCTAATTACTCCTATTATTTCTTCTTACTGCGACGCAAGATCAATTTATCTGTGCGTTTGTTTGAACGTGTTTTATAACCTTTAGTCGGTTGACCCCAAGGTGATACTGGATGACGACCACCTGATGTTTTACCTTCACCACCACCATGTGGGTGATCCACTGGGTTCATCACAACACCACGTTGGTGCGGACGACGACCAAGGTGACGGCTACGACCAGCTTTACCAAGGTTAATATTCATGTGATCCTCATTAGATACTGTACCAACTGTGGCAAAGCACTCACCGCGGATAAGGCGCATTTCACCGCTACCCAAACGAACCTGAGCGTAACCACTGTCACGACCAACGAGTTGTGCATACACACCAGCTGAGCGCGCCAATTGACCGCCTTTACCGATTTTAAGCTCGATGTTGTGAATGATTGTACCAAGAGGCATATTTTTAAGCTGCATGGCGTTACCAGGTTTGGCATCGCAACGCTCGGCTGAGATAACTTTATCGCCAGCTTTCATGCCTTTAGGGGCAAGAATGTAAGCTTTTTCGCCATCTGTATAATTGAGAAACGCGATACGAGCTGTACGGTTTGGATCGTACTCAATACGCTCAACCGTGGCCTCAACATCAAATTTACGACGTTTGAAATCAATAATACGATATAGCTTTTTTGCACCACCACCGCGGAAACGGCTCGTGATATGACCTTGGTTATTACGACCACCGCGCTTTTTAAGGCCCGTTACGAGTGTTTTTTCTGGGCGACCTTTATAAAGATCACTGCGATCAGTAAGAACTGTACCGCGAACACCGTTACTGGTTGGTTTGTAAACTTTTAATGCCATAACTTAATTCCTCTTAAAACCTTTCTTATACGCCTGTGCCTGTGTCAATTGCTTGACCTTCAGCGAGCGTGACGATGGCCTTTTTAGAGTCCGAACGGAACCCCTTGCGACCTTTAAACATTTTCATCTTACCTTGTTGGATAAGCGTATTAACTGATTTAACCTTCACATCAAACAACACTTCAACAGCTTGTTTAATCTGTGGCTTTGTAAATTCTCTATTAACCTTGAATGTCACTTGGTTATGCTCTGAACCACGCGTTGTTTTCTCGGTCACAAGTGGTGAACGAATAACGGCGTACATCCACTCGGCGATTTTGACGTCTTTTTTCTTAACGGCCATGATTATTTCTCCTCATTCGCAAGACGTGCGGTTAGCACATCAACAGCGTCTTTTGTCAAAACCAAAGTGTCATGACGCAAAATGTCATATACGTTGGCACCAGCACTTGGCAAAACATCCATGTGCGGAATATTATTTGTGGCGCGGGCAAAATTCACATCAACTTCGTTACCAGAGATAAACAAAGCGGATGTCACACCCATGTCAGACAAAGTCTTAACCATGTCTTTTGTTTTGTGTGATTTGGCTTTTGTGTCAACCAAAACAACCAATTTGCCTTCAGCAGCTTTTGAAGACAAAGCAATTCTTAAAGCCAAAGAACGAATTTTTTTCGGCAAGCTAATGGCATGTGAGCGTGTCACTGGACCAAACACCGTAGCACCACCACGCATTTGAGCAGAACGTGTAGACCCTTGACGGGCGCGGCCTGTACCTTTTTGCGCGAAAGGCTTTTTACCAGTACCAGAAATTTCTGAAATACCTTTTGTTTTATGATTACCAGATTGGCGAGCTGCAAGCTGCCAATTCACGGCACGGTGTAGAATGTCAGAACGAACTGGTACACCAAACACGCTTTTGTTTAATTCTAAAGAACCGCTCTCTTTGTTATCGAGGGTTTTAATCGCAAGCTTCAAACTCATGATTTTTCTCCTTCATCGGCTGTGGCTTCTGCGGCTGGCGCATCGGCTTGAGCGTCTGTATTTGTTTCTTCAACTGGCGCTTGTGCAACAGCTTCTTGTTCTTGTGGGGCTTCAGCTTCTGTTTCAGCTTTAGCGGCAGGTTTTGCATCTGATTTCAAACCAGCAGGCATTGGTAAATCAGCAGGTTTTGCTTTTTTCAAAGCATCGCTCACATACACATATGATTTTTTTGATCCAGGGACAGCACCTTTTACAAGGATTAAACCTAGTTCTTCGTCCAAGGCCACAACTTCTAAATTTTGAGTTGTTACGCGCACATCACCCATGTGACCTGCCATTTTCTTACCTTTAAATACTTTACCTGGATCTTGACATTGACCCGTAGAACCATGTGAACGGTGAGAAACAGACACACCATGAGATGCGCCCAAACCGCCAAAGTTATGGCGTTTCATCGCCCCTTGGAAACCGCGACCAATTGTTTGACCAACAACGTCTACATATTGACCAGCCACGAAGTGATTAACACCAAGTTCGCTGCCAACATCAACCATTGCATCTTGTGATACGCGAAATTCAGCCACTTTAGCCTTTGCGTCAACTTTGGCTTTGGCAAAGTGACCACGATTGGCTTTTGTAACGTTTTTCAATTTGCGCGTGCCAGCACCGAGTTGAAGAGCGACATAGCCGTCTTTTTCTTGCGTGCGCTGTGCCACAACTTGGCAATTTTCTACTTTTAAAACAGTCACAGGAATATGACGGCCGTCAGTATCAAAGATACGGCTCATTCCCTGTTTTTGTGCAATTAATCCTGTACGCATATTATCGTCCTACTCTTTAATCTTTCTTTATGCCGCTGCGGCCGTATCAAGTTTAATGGATACATCCACACCTGCTGCCAAATCAAGCTTCATCAAAGCGTCAATTGTTTGTGGTGTTGGGTCTAAAATTTTAATCAAGCGCTTATGTGTGCGCATTTCGAACTGATCCATCGCTTTTTTATTCACGTGAGGTGAACGCAAAACAGAGAATTTTTTAATCTTTGTTGGCAATGGCACAGGGCCAGATACGCGCGCACCAGTGCGGTGTGACGTTTCAACGATCTCTTTCGCAGCTTTATCTAAAGCGCGGTGATCGAATGCCTTAAGGCGGATATTAATATCTTGAGCAGCCATGATTATTTCTCCTTAGCTCGCATATTTCTTTTTAACTTCGTCAGCAATCGCATTCGGCACAGGCTCATAATGATCAAAGACCATTGAGTATTGCGCACGACCTTGTGACATTGAACGAAGCGTATTGATGTAACCAAACATTGATGACAATGGAACCATACAAGCAATAACTTTTGCATTACCGCGTTCGTCCATTGATGACACTTGACCGCGACGTGAGTTCAGATCGCCGATGATGTCACCCATATATTCTTCAGGCGTAATAACTTCAACCTTCATCACTGGCTCAAGCAATTGAGCACCAGCCTTTGGCATGGCTTCACGGAACGCGCTACGAGCGGCGATTTCAAACGCAAGCACGCTCGAATCCACATCATGGTATGAACCATCAATAAGCTCAACTTTGAAATCAACCACTGGGAAGCCAGCGATAACACCTGTGTCTTTGGCCATATTAAGACCTTTTTCAACACCAGGGATGTATTCTTTAGGAACACTACCACCAACGATTGAGCTCGAGAACTCAAAGCCAGAACCTGGCTCGCCTGGAGTGAAGCGCAATGTGATTTTGGCAAATTGACCAGAACCACCTGATTGTTTTTTATGTGTGTAATCAAGCACGGCTTCACGTGTAATCGTTTCACGGTAGGCCACTTGAGGTGCACCAATATTGGCTTCCACTTTAAATTCACGTTTCATACGATCAACGATGATATCAAGATGAAGCTCGCCCATACCTTTAATGATGGTTTGGCCTGATTCAAAATCAGAGGCCACACGGAATGATGGATCTTCCATAGCAAAACGTTGTAGCGCCAGAGACATTTTCTCTTGGTCAGCTTTAGTTTTCGGCTCAACAGCAATCTCAATAACTGGCTCTGGGAATTCCATACGCTCAAGAATGATTGGTTCGGCTATGTCACATAATGTGTCGCCTGTGATTGTGTTCTTAAGACCAACGATGGCAACGATATCACCAGCAACGGCTTCTTTAATTTCTTCACGGTTGTTTGAGTGCATCAACAACATACGACCAACGCGCTCTTTATTGTCTTTAACAGAGTTAAGAACATACGATCCGCTCTCAAGCTTACCTGAATAGATACGTGCGAACGTTAATGATCCAACAAATGGATCGTTCATGATTTTAAACGCTAGTGCGCTAAACGGTGCATCTTCATTCATTTGACGTGAGTCTGTTTTTTCAGGGTCTTTATAGTTAGCGCCTTTAACAGAACCAACATCAAAAGGACTTGGAAGGTAATCAACAACCGCATCAAGCAATGTTTGAACACCTTTGTTTTTAAAGGCTGAACCACAAAACACAGGAACGAAATCACCAGCAATTGTCCCTTTACGGATACATTTTTTGAGCGTTTCAAGTGATGGCTCATTGCCTTCTAAATAAGCTTCCATAGCAGCATCATCTTGCTCAACAGCCATTTCAATGATTTCTTCGCGCAATTTAGCGGCTTTATCTTTTAGATCAGCAGGAATTTCTACGTCTTTATAATCGGCGCCAAGATTGTCGCCTTCCCATTCAATCGCAACACCGCGAAGAACATCAACGATACCCGAATAATCATTTTCAATACCAATAGGTAAATTCATAACCATTGTACGCGCACCAAGGCGTGTTTTCATCATATCAACACAACGATCAAAGTTGGCACCAATACGATCCATCTTATTCACGAAACAGATACGAGGCACGTTATATTTGTCAGCTTGACGCCATACAGTTTCAGATTGCGGCTCAACACCAGCAACCGAGTCAAACACACAAATCGCACCATCAAGCACGCGCAATGAACGCTCTACTTCAATGGTAAAATCAACGTGACCAGGTGTATCAATAATATTGAAACGGTGGTCTTTCCAAAAACATGTCGTAGCCGCAGATGTGATAGTGATACCGCGCTCTTGCTCTTGCTCCATCCAATCCATTGTTGCGGCGCCATCATGCACCTCACCAATTTTGTGTGAACGGCCTGTATAGTAAAGCACGCGCTCTGTTGTTGTGGTTTTACCCGCATCAATGTGAGCCATGATACCAAAGTTACGATAATTTTTAGGGTCAATTACTTGTGACATTTAAATCAAACTTTCCTTATTCTTACCAGCGATAATGAGCAAACGCACGGTTCGCTTCAGCCATTTTATGAGTGTCTTCACGCTTTTTGATGGCTGTACCGCGATCATTAGCAGCATCAAGCAATTCACCAGCAAGACGATCAATCATTGTGTTTTCACCGCGCTTACGAGCGGCACCAATTAACCAACGCATAGCGAGTTGACGGGCACGATCCGCGCGCACCTCAACAGGCACTTGGTACGTAGCACCACCAACACGGCGTGAACGAACTTCAACCTCAGGGGCGACATTCTTCAATGCTTTGTGGAACAGAGCCAAACCTTTATGTGATGAACCACCAGCAGAACCCGCTTCACCTTCTGAATCATCATCAGTGGCAACATTTCCGCCTTTGGCTTCCATGATGTCCAAAGTACCATAAACGATACCTTCGGCAGTGGATTTCTTACCATCAACCATAACATAGTTCATGAATTTGTTTAAAACGAGATCGTTAAATTTCGGATCTGGGAGAATATGGCGTTTCTCAGCGCGATGACGACGTGACATGACTGACTACTTACCTTTCTTTGTACCGTATTTAGAACGGGATTTTTTACGGTCTTTAACACCTTGTAGATCGAGCGCACCACGAACGCAGTGATAACGAACACCAGGTAAATCTTTTACACGACCGCCTTCAATAAGAACAACACTATGCTCTTGCAGGTTGTGACCTTCACCACCGATATATGAGGCAACCTCATGACCGTTGGTCAAACGCACACGAGCCACCTTACGCAAAGCCGAGTTAGGCTTTTTCGGTGTGGTTGTGTATACGCGTGTACATACACCGCGACGTTGAGGGCAACCCTCGAGTGCGCGGTTTTTCTTAGCCTTACGTTTAACGGTACGGCCTTTGCGAATTAATTGTTGAATGGTTGGCATTCCAACCCCTCTCTTTACAAAATAGTTACTCCAAAAAATGGCAATGTAAGAGGAATTGACCGTTACAAGGATTGTCTTAAACCCTTGTGCAGAGCTGCGTTTCGGCATTGCTAATGCAGCCCCGACAGCCAGCCCCTCTTGTGCACAGGGCGCAAACTAGCTCTATTAGAACCCATACGTCAAGCGTTTCTTTCACTTTTTTTCACTTTTTTTATTGATCCACTAATATTAGAGCTTTGAAAGCGAATTAAATCTTGATAATTTGACATAGTTGTGAGTACTCTATGGTATGATCAATAACGCAAAACACACTTCTAATTCTGCTGAATTCTTAGAACCACAACTAGCAGTGCATTACGATCAATTGTGCTCATTTGGCGAAGATGAGCCATTTTTTCTTGAGCAAATAAATAAACTTGATCCAAAAATAATAATTGATTTTGGTTGTGGCACGGGATTGCTGACACATAAAATGCAAAATGGTAAAAGAAATGTTATCGGTATAGAACCAGCAAAACCCATGCTTGATATAGCGCGTGGCAATTATAATATACCGAATATTGATTGGGTGCTAGGAAGCACCAAAGAGCTTGCCTCGCGCAATGCTGATTTAATCGTTATGACTTCACATGTCGCTCAATTTATTATTAATGACGAGGATTGGGTTAATTTTTTAGAAACCGCTTACCAAAGTCTGAACCAAGATGGCCATATACTTTTTGATAGTAAAAATCCACTACCGCGCCCTTGGGAGAAATACACGAAAAGAAATACAATTAAATCTATTCAAACCAATAACGGAATCCTCACCACTTATGCCGAAACACTAACCAATAAAACCACCTCTAATAAGGCTGTTCTAGTCACACATGATATTCATTATCATTTTGAACGTGATGACAATAGGCATGTCTCTCGAAATACACTGGTTTACCGTAGTCAATCTGATATTGAGAACTCTTTAAAAGACGCAGGCTTTAATATAGTTAATATATTTGGTGACTGGACTAACTCTGAAGCTACAGACCAAAGTAACGAATTAATATTCCTAGCGCGCAAAGAATAATTTATCAAAAAATAAAAGCTGGCTTTTTAAAGTGAAACCCTGCATAAGGGGCGCGAAATTAACTTTATTATAAGGACTTACATTATATGGAACTGCGCAACATCGCTATTATCGCTCACGTTGACCACGGCAAAACAACGCTTGTGGACACGCTTTTGAAACAATCTGGATCATTCCACGAAAACCAAGCCGTTGAAGAACGCGCGATGGACAGCAATGATTTGGAAAAAGAGCGCGGTATTACCATTCTAGCCAAATGTACATCCATTGTGTGGGAAGGTATCCGCATGAATGTTGTTGATACACCGGGACATGCTGACTTTGGTGCCGAGGTTGAACGCATCTTATCCATGGTTGATGGCGTTGTGTTGTTGGTCGATTCGGCTGAAAGCGTATTGCCACAAACAAAATTCGTGCTTGGTAAAGCGCTTGCTCAAGGCCTTAAGCCAATGGTTGTTGTTAATAAAATTGACCGTGGTGATGCCCGTCCGCATTTCGTACATGACGAAATTTTTGACCTCTTTTGTTCAATGGATGCCACCGAAGAACAACTTGATTTCCCAACATTATTCGCCTCTGGCCGTGACGGTTGGGCTGTGACTGATTTGGATCACGAACGCAAAGACCTTACGCCTTTATTTGAATTGATCCGTGATCACGTACCAGCGCCAAAAGTGGACGTTGATGCCCCATTTTCAATGCTTGCAACACTCCTAGAAGCCAACCCTTATTTGGGTCGTATCCTCACGGGTCGCGTGCAAACAGGTACAGTCAAAGTGAACATGCCAATTAAAGGCATGAGCCTTGATGGCAAAACCGTTGAACAGTGCCGTGTGAGTAAAATTCTTGCCTTCCGCGGTTTGGAACGTGTGCCTGTTGACGAAGCTAAAGCGGGTGACATTGTTGCCATCGCTGGTATCACTAAGACCACCGTGGCCGATACAATGTGTGATCTGTCCGTGACAGAAGCGCTTCCCTCAACACCGATTGATCCACCGACAATTACTATGACGTTTGCGGTTAACGATTCGCCCCTCGCTGGTACAGAAGGCGACAAACTCACAAGCCGCAACATTCGTGAACGTTTGTTAAAAGAAATGGAAAGCAATGTAGCCATTATTGTAACGCAAACCGAAGGCGCTGATAGTTATGAAGTCGCTGGTCGAGGTGAATTGCAACTGGGTATCTTGATTGAAAACATGCGCCGTGAAGGGTTTGAATTATCAATCTCTCGTCCGCGCGTTGTTTACAAAGACGACGAACAAGGCAATAGATTAGAGCCTATTGAGGAAGTCACCATTGACGTGGATGACGAGCATTCTGGCAATGTGGTCAAAAAAATGGCCGAACGTAAAGGCGAAATGACAGAAATGAAGCCATCGGGCGCTGGTAAAACACGCATGATCTTCCTAGCCCCTTCTCGTGGATTAATTGGTTATCAATCAGAGTTTTTATCCGACACACGCGGAACTGGTGTCATGAACCGTATCTTCCATTCGTATGCACCACACAAAGGCTCTATCACGGGTCGTCAAAATGGTGTGCTTATTTCCAATGGTCAAGGCGAGGCTGTGCCTTATGCGATGTTCCATCTTGAGGATCGCGGTCCTATGATCATTGAATCAGGATCAAAAGTTTATCAAGGTATGGTGATCGGACAACATAACAAATCAAACGATTTGGAAGTGAACATCCTCACAGGTAAAAAACTGTCCAACATGCGTTCCACAGGTAAGGATGAAGCGGTTAAATTGACACCGCCAATATTGATGACTTTGGAAAAATCAATGTCTTATATTCAAGATGATGAATTAATGGAAGTCACGCCGAAAAATATCCGTATTCGTAAGAAGTTCTTGTTAGCGCACGAGCGTAAACGCGCGGATAAGTCAGCTTAAAAATTTAAAAAACTAAGTTTAAAAAAGCGCCTCAATTTCTTGAAGCGCTTTTTTTCTCATGTCGTTGAGTGGTATTAATTTCCGTCGATTGAAACGTTTCCGCTTTCGGTGGCTTCAATGCTCACACCTGGTGCTTCTAAATCTAATACTTTTTCATCTTGAGCTATGAAAACGTAAAGCACGATTGCGATAACCGCGGCAATAAGAAGTCCAATAATAATGCCTGATGATGATCCGTCTGATGTATTCTTCGCCATAATAATGACCTTTCTGTTGTTAATTGTTATAAAACTAATAGCTCAAAAACTAAATAGTTCCAAGACATTAATAAATAACAAACGGCACTTGTTAAGATGTGTTTTTTTGGTAAGACTTGTGGACTTATAAATTACCGGGAGTTTCACTATGGATATCGTATTACCAGACGGCGCAATCAGAAGCTATGATGGCAACACCGTGACAGGTTTAGAAATTGCAAGATCCATTGGTTCTAGTTTGGCTAAGGCTGCACTGGCTGTTGTGGTGAATGGTGAACAACGTGACTTGTCCGATCCTATTGATCATCAATCTCAGGTGGCCATTATCACCAAAGACAGCCCCGAGGGTTTAGAGATAATGCGCCACACCGTGACCGCACAATTATTGGCGCGCGCCGTAAAAACTTTGTACCCAAGTGCAAAACTCGCGATTGGCCCCACGATTAAAGACGGGTTTTATTACGATATAGCCTTTGAAGAACCTTTATCATCTGATGACTTGGATAAGATTGAAAAAGAAATGCGCCGTATCGCAGGTTCAAGCGCACCTATCGTTAAGAAAAAATATTCCAAAGCAGATGCCCTTAAGTTATTCAAAGACCGCAATGAACCCTATAAAATGGATATTATCGAACGCTCGGACGGTGATGAGTTTCAGATTTATCACCAAGGCGACACAGATTTTATTGACCTTTGTCGTGGCCCTCATTTGCCAGCACTGACCAAAGTTGGTGCATTCAAGTTGCTAAAGATCGCGGGCGCATATTGGCGCGGTGACAGTGACAACGAAATGCTCACACGTATATACGGCACGGCTTGGTTGAACGATAAAGACCTCAAAGATTATTTGCATCGCATGGAAGAGGCCGAAAAACGCGATCATCGCAAATTGGGCGCGCAAATGGATTTGTTTCACTTGCAACCCGAATGCCCAGGCCAAGTATTTTGGCACGATAAAGGCTGGACAATCTACAAAGAGGTTGAAAATTATATTCGCGGGAAACTAAAAAATGGTGGTTATCAAGAGGTCAACACACCGCGCGTGGTGAATAAATCCTTGTTTGAAAAATCGGGTCATTGGGACAAATTTGGCACGGACGAAATGTTTGTGATCAATGCGTATGATTCAACATTTGCATTAAAACCCATGAATTGCCCGTGTCACGTACAAATATTTAATCACAGCCCGAAAAGCTATCGTGATTTGCCTATTCGTATGGCCGAATTTGGGAATGATTACCGCCAAGAAGCCCGCGGCGCTTTGCATGGCCTCCTCCGCGTCGCCTCTATGACCCAAGATGACGCACATATTTTTTGCCGTATGGATCAAATCAAAGAAGAAGTCATTGCCTTAAACGAAATGATCGCCGAGATTTATAAAGATTTCGGATTTGATGGCTATTTCGTGAAGTTTTCAGATCGCCCTGAACAACGTGTTGGCTCGGATGAGATTTGGGACACTGCCGAACAAGGCCTTAAAGATGCGTGCGAGCATGCAGGCATTGAATGGATTTTAAGCCCTGGTGATGGCGCGTTTTACGGTCCTAAATTGGAATTTGTTCTAACAGATGCTATCGGCCGTGAATGGCAATGCGGAACGATTCAGCTAGATTTCAACCTACCAATCCGCATGGATGCATTTTATGTGAACGAGCAAGGCGACAAAGAACATCCTGTGATGATTCACCGCGCCCTCATTGGCACAATTGAACGTTTTACAGGGATATTGATCGAGCATTATGCGGGGCATTTCCCGTTATGGCTGTCCCCCACTCATATCGTCCTGACGGGTATTAGTGATAAAAATACGGACTACGCGCATGTCGTCATGAATAAAATGCGTGACGCGGGTATACGCGCCGTGTGCGACACGCGCAATGAGAGTTTGAATTACAAAATTCGCGATAATCTATCGAACAAAGTGTCGATGGTTGGCGTTGTTGGCGACAAAGAGACAGCGGACAACACAGTGACCATTCGCCGTTTGGGTGAAAATAAACAAGATACACACGGTGTTGATGAACTGATTGCCAATCTCAAAAAAGAAATCGCTGATAAAAAGTAATTTGGTATGGGTAAGGCCATAACGCGCGGGAAATTTGAATATATCCCGAAATGGTTAAACCTTATTCCCATGGTTATTCAATGGGTGGGGTTAGGCCTTAAATACGGTAGCCTCACATTGCCATCTTCGGCCAATCCTCACATCACATCTGGCGGTATGGTCGGAGAAGGCAAGGCCGAATATTTTGATATTATGGGCCCTTTTGCCAAATCTCTAACAGCGCCTTTTATTACGATTAAAGTTGATAACACTCTTAATCTTAAAGATATTGAGACCAAATTGAGCTTGACTAATCTTAGCTATCCTCTCGTGGCGAAACCTGATCTGGGCTGGTGTGGCTATGGCGTGCGCCTTATCCACAATGAAAATGAGTTAACGCAATATATTGATCATTATCCTAAAAACGAACAATTTCTCTTACAAAAATTTGTCCATTTTGAAGGCGAAGCGGGTATTTTTTACATGCGATCACATGGACACAATGAAGGTAAAATATTGGGTGTCTTGCTTCGTCATTATCCCAAAGTCATTGGCAACGGAAAAGATAATTTGAGCGTGCTCATTCACGCATCATCGCGCCTAAAACGACTTCTTCACGACACCATGCATAACCACAAATTAGACTTGACTTATATTCCTGCAAATAATGAAGTCATAAGATTATCGTTAATTGGCTCAACGCGTGTGGGTGGTTTATATGTGGACGGCACAAATTATATCACGCCTGATTTAACGGATAAAATGGACACCATTTGTCATGATATGAAAGAATTTCATGTCGGACGTTTTGATGTGCGTTTTGAAAATATAGACGAATTATCAAGAGGTAATTTTATCATCATGGAGGTCAATGGTGCAGGTTCCGAGGCTGTGCACGCATGGGATCCAAAATACACCATCCCGCAAGTTTACAACATTGTGTTTGAAAAACAGCGCGCTTTGTTTGCCTTATCTCATGTTAATCGACAACATGGCTTTAAACCTATTAGTATGATTAAGCTTGCCAAATTATATTTTAAACAAAAAACATTAATGTCTCAATACCCACTCTCCAATTGAATTTTAGGAAAAGCACATGAAATGGAATAATCGTCGTCGTAGCTTAAATGTTTCAGATCGCCGTTCTATCGGGGGTAAAACTATCGCTGGTGGTGGTTTAGGGTTTCTTGGGATTGGCGTCGTTATCGCTCTTTTGGGCGGTGACCCCTCTTACTTTTTTCAAGAAGGCATCACGCGCACAGTCCAATCTATTAATATCCAAGAGAATGACATGCCCAAAGAAGAACAAGACAGGCTTGTTGATTTCGTGTCCGTTGTGCTCGCTGAAACCGAAGATACGTGGGATACTGTCTTCGCGCAAAACAATGCTCAATACCCAAAACCAAACCTCGTGTTTTTTAGTGGATCGACACAATCGGCATGTGGATATGCGCAAACGGCTATGGGGCCATTTTACTGTCCGCCCGATCAAAAAATATATATTGATTTGAAATTTTTCCAAGAACTTGAAAAACGCCATGATGCACCAGGTGATTTTGCTCAAGCCTATGTTATTGCGCACGAGGTTGGCCATCACGTGCAACACTTATTGGGCGTTTTGGATGAAGCCAATACGATCAAGCGCCGCGTGCGCAAAGCCCAAGCCAATGAAGTATCCGTGCAGGTCGAGCTTATGGCTGATTGTTTCGCAGGGCTATGGGCGCATGACGTTAAAAATAAAGGGTTGCTTGAAGATGGTGATATTAAAGAAGCCTTGAACGCGGCGAGCCAAATTGGTGACGATGTGTTGCAAGAACAAACCCAAGGGCGCGTGGTGCCCGACAGCTTTACTCATGGGACAGGCGAGCAACGTTACAATGCATTTAACAAAGGCTTTGCTAAAGGCGACTTTGCCACCTGTAGCCAATGATTATCTAAGAAATCGATTAAGCCGCTTGTTTAAACTCGACGCTTTCTAGCTCATAAGCCTCTTGGAATTCCGGCAAGGCGCTGATTTCCTTAACCAAACGCTCAACATTTGACCCAAGTTTTATGTTTGTATTGGAGACATATGAACCCCAGCTCGTATAAATCGTAGCCAGGTAATCAATAATTGTTGGGCTATCACCGACAATATATTTTTGGGTGGCAAGACGTTTGTCCAATATTGTCCAGAGTGCGGACGCCTTATCAGCAACTTTTTGCGCGGTTTGGTCGCGGAGCGCGCCCTCTTCCATCGCAGAATTAACCGTCATAACTTTTGAATATGCAGGGTGCAACGTGGCATAATTAAACATCAACCATTGATAAAATTCAGCCTTTTTAGATGTGTCTTTAGGCAACATATCGTTGCTATGGTTTTCAAGAAGATAAAGTACAATGGCCGCGCCTTCGGTGATAATTTGACCATCCGCCGTTTTTAAAGCTGGCACCTGATTGGTCGGTACGATCTCTTTGTAATTGGGTACGTCATCGCGCTTAATGACTTCAAATTTCGCGCCCAACTTGGTGAGCAATACGGTGATGCCCGTAGAGCACGATCCTGGTAATGAATATAATGTGTACATGTAAAAATCTCCTTTGATGATTAATCTATCTTTAATCATAGGGCGATTACAATGATTTCAAGGTCACGGTATTATTAAGCGACTTCCTTAACAATCTCTTCCAACGCCGCAAGCTTTTCTAAGCGGTTTTAAAAAGTAATCTTTTACACATTTATAATGTGTTGTTTGCGCTTTATCTTGCTCTTGATCCGAGGATGTCAGCATCACAATCACGGGAATTTCCCGCGTGTTATTATTCGTAAATTTCGCTAAGAAATCATGCCCGCGTATGCGTGGCATATTGATGTCCAATAAAATCACATCTGGCACAATATTGTGTTCAGCCATCAAGTCTAGGGCTTCTTGACCATCCATTGCTTTGATAATTTTAACATTAGGATATGCTTGGGTTATAATGCGATCCCCAATGAATTGGTCGGCCTCACTGTCATCGATTAATAATATAGTTTTCATGTCTTTCCTTTGGCTCGGTGGATGGGAAAACGTAGCTCAAATTTTGAGCCATAGGTGGTGGGTAAATACTTGGCCGTGCCATTAAGGACGCGCGCATTCTGCATAACTAAATATAGACCTAAACCGCTTCCAAAGGAAGCTTTGGTGTGGGGTTACGGGCTTATTTTTCATCTATATTTTTAAGATACACCTTATGGTTGTAAAAAGCTATACTTAATAAAGCGCAAGCATACTTTAGTGTGACGGCCATTGATCGGGAACCATGAAATATTTTGTCTCGCTATTTTTAAATGCAAACATGACGCAATGATTGTGCGCCAATTCTAAGAGTTTTTCCTTTGATAAAACTTCTAACAATTTCTTATTTTCAGCCGTTAACATCACTGGCCATAATGGTTTTGGTAGTAATAAAATCTCCACATCATCCTTAAGCGCGTCTTGCCATTGTTTCGCATAAAGCCATTGTCCCGTTTGCCCATCACCTGCCATATGATTAGGTTCTAATAACTCATCAGTATCAATTGGTGTGAATAAACAGCCATAAATTAAGTGTTGAACATCAATCTTTGTGATCCCAAAACGAGAGGATAAAAGCTTTTGTGTTTCTGACCTATGGCTCAACATAAGCTGATGGGCTTGCATCCGATTTAATTTTTTGTGCCAATTGTCTGTGGCGTTTGGCCCAGGGTAGCGCCACCCATTTTTACCCTCATGCGCCAGATAAAACTTAACCGCGAGCTCAAGATGAATATGACGATTTAAAGCGCGCTCAAAAAGAATAAAGTCCAATTCGCCTATCGTGCGATTATCACCATCAAAAACCTGCACGTGAGAGCCCAAAAGCTCTAGTGATGGCGTGGCTTTTATTAATATTTCCAAAGCTTGCTCATATAAATGCCCGAGCTTTTGATCAAAATTCAACTCTGCGGTCACATCTACGTTATTAAATAAAGAACGATCAAAGGCTGATGCCTGCGGTAAGTCATTCGCCAATAAGGGGGCTGATTTTAAACTTTCAATGATGGCGGAAGAATGTGTGCTCATAAGGATGCTCATTATTATCAACTAAACCGCCAAAAAGCGAGTTAGATAATGGTACGTCTTGGTTTATAAACACTTCTAAGTATAATAAATTTTCTTTATACTAATCTTCATATTTAGAAAGGAAAAAAATGGGCCAGAAGAATTATCTTATTGAAGGTGTGTCTGGCACAGGCAAAACGACTGTAGCTGAAGAGCTTAATCGGCGCGGATATCATGTGATACATGGTGACCGTGAATTAGCCTTTAAAGGCGATCCAAAGACAGGGATAGCGGTGAAGGAACCCGTCCACTTAAGCGATTGGGACAAAGCTGTATGGCAAAATGAGCATCAACTATGGGATATTAGTAAGGTTAAATCAGTAATAAAAGATCACAGCAAACCTGTCTCTTTTTTCTGTGGAAGCTCCAGAAATTTTGATAGTTTTGCAAGCCTGCTCGACAAAGTCTTTATTCTTGAAGTCAAAGACCTTGATACGCTTTATGGACGAATTGATGAGAGAGTGGCACGAGATCCTACTGACTGGGGTGCAAAACCCGAAGAAAGAGAACTCATTGGGCACCTTCATGGAACAAAAGAAAATCCGCCCAAAAATAGTGTAGTCATTGATAGTACAGCGCCTCTGGGCAGTGTTGTAGACGAAATCCTTAGCTATTGCTAATCTTAGGTTAACGTTACCAAACAAGCCAAAAAACATCAAATCAAACTGTAATGGCAGGGGCGAAAGGACTCGAACCTTCGACACCCGGTTTTGGAGACCGGTGCTCTACCAACTGAGCTACACCCCTCTAGCCTGTGCCTTTTGTTCTTGTGTATCGTTGTTTCAATACTTATGTAGC
>JBBKXB010000065.1:0-5073 GCA_037969255.1 Bdellovibrionales bacterium
ACAAATGATCCATCGGTGAACACCGCGGCATTGAGGCACGCATGTTTGTTATCGGTATGAGGCACGACACTGCCCATATATTTCTTAATCAATTCGGGATGTTTTTGGATCGCCTCGCTAATCGAGCAAAATATCACGCCCGCTTTGGCCAATTCGGCTTTGAAGGTTGTGGCCACAGACACAGAGTCAAACACAACGTCCACCGCAACACCCGCCAGCATCTCTTGTTCGCGGAGCGGAATGCCCAGTTTTTCGTATGTTTCCAATAGTTTTGGATCGACTTCGTCCAAGCTTTTTGGTTTATCTTTTGTATATGGAGAGGCGTAATAATACGCGTCTTGATAATCCATAGGTTTAAAATCGAGCTTGCCCCATGTTGGCTCTGGCATGGTGAGCCAATGACGATACGCTTTAAGACGATTTTCGAGCATCCATTCGGGCTCTTCTTTTTTAGCAGAGATAAAGCGCACCGTGCTTTCATCCAAGCCCTTTGGCGCGAATTCTTGTTCAATATCCGTGACAAAGCCCGCGCTATAATCACGCACGTGATCAAGTGCAATGTCTTCGGCAGATTTCTCTATGGTTTGCGCTCTTGTCATTACCCTTGTGTTATATGGTGAAACAGGTGCTAATTGCAAGCTTGACAGGGTTTATAATTAAATGAGGATAGTGCTCTATGAATACAGATAACATCACCACCATGGCCTTCACGCGCGTATGTGTCCTAGATATCTCCAAAATATCACCCGATGACGAGCCTGCTGTCTTTTTAAGAGACGCTAGGGTTTGGATTAACGATGATCAATCTTGGACGTCTCCAAATGGCATTATGAACATCCCAACACGTCTATTAACACGCAACACCAAAGTGAGTTTTGGAACAAATAATGGAGAACCCATGTTTCTCAATCTAACTGAAAATTACAAAGCTCTAACCCTTTGGTTGCACTGGCATCCCACAGATTGGGAAGGCCTTAAATTAAAAGATTTTGTGCCTCATTACAAAAAGTAAACGCATCACTATAGTTTTAGCGCTGGAACAATCTTATCTCTTATAAATGGTAAAGTCGGTAGCATAGGTATACCGCGATCTTGAGCAAAATCAGAAACTGGCACGGTATAAACCTCGCGTCCATACCCAGTGGCATCCTTAAACTCTGTCCCCGCAGGTACCTTTAAGCGGACAACGCGTAATAAATTGAGCATATTATCATCGCCTTGGAAATCTGGATGTGCCGCTTTGTGGAAAAATGGAATAACACCGCGCGCCACTAATGGGTCATCAATGCCATCAACTTGAATGGCAACATCACGTGATAAGCCATCAATAGTGACTTCTTCTGAATAATTCTTATACCCCATAAATCGTGATGGTTGGAAATGTCTATGAGGTGTTACGATAGTAATTTCATTATCAAGTTTAAGCTGAGCTGTATTGAGTGTATGAGAATTGGCATCAAAATCAGCAGGACCCACCCAACCACCTGGCGCACATTCGGCAACACCGTCTGGTGCCTTTGGATCACGCTTAATGATCAAAATTGCAGGCTCTTTGCCATGTTCATGCACAATAACAACGTTATCTGAAATCAGTGTGAGTGGCATATTGAAACCCTTGAAAATACACGCCTCTTGTTTGGAAACTATAGGCGCATCACCATTGAGAAAACGATCAATAGCTATATCTCTCTCTAGAATCAGAGGCGTTTGTTCTGTGATATAAAGACTTTCTAACTGGTCTGCCATCATACGCATATCTTTTAAATCAATAGTACCATTGCCTATGCACATTGAGCGCGTTACAGACATGCCAACATATAATTTTTCAAACACAGCGCTCGATAATTTTGGATCAGCCAAACACATTTTAATGAGCTCGGCCGCGTTGTTCGCTATTTGATCGTCCATGACTAAAGACATCTTTTAAATCCTACATAAATTTTTAATATGCACCAAAACCAATTTTTGGATTATGTCTTTATATTATTTTATGGCTTTAAAGTCAATGTTTTTATTTGCGCTTTGAACATCTTCCAAATGCCAAGAATTACGCGCGAGAAATACAGGATCATCATCATGATCCACCGCCATAGCGCTACCTTGCGCATCAATAAATGCTTTTAGGATTTTTGGATCATCGCAACTTACCCAACGCGCGGCGTGAAGTTGCACAGGTTCATATTTCGCCTCAATGTTATATTCGCCCTTAATACGATCCCCCAAAACATCAAATTGCAATGACCCGACGACGCCAATCACCCAATCATTATCCATGGATGGTTTGAAAATACGGGCAACGCCCTCTTCGGCGAGTTGATGAAGCGCTTCTTGGAGGTGCTTACCTTTCATTGGATCAATCGGGCGTATGCGTTGCAAGAGTTCGGGCGCAAAGGATGGAATGCCTGTGAATGTTAATTTTTCACCTTCTGTGAGCGCATCACCAATTCTAAATATACCGTGATTGGGAATACCGATAATGTCCCCAGCTTCGGCTTCTTCGGCATGCGCACGATCTTGCCCAAAGAAAAAGAGCGGTGAATGCATCGTCAAATCTTTACCCACACGCGCATGTTTTAATTTCATGCCTTTTTTGAAATGCCCTGAACATATACGAGCAAATGCAATACGATCGCGATGTTTCGGGTCCATATTGGCTTGAATTTTAAAGACGAATGCGCTGACTTTTTTCTCCGCTGGATCAATCACACGCTCTTTGGTTTTAAAAGGCTGCGGGGCTGGTGCACGTTCTTTGAGTCCTTGTAATAATTCTCTCACGCCAAAATTGGATATCGCTGAGCCAAAAAATACAGGCGTTTGTGCCCCTGCTAAATAAGCGTCTTTATCAAATTTAGGGCATAATCCGCGTGCCATTTCGGCGCCCTCGCGAAATATCGCTAAATCTTCGGTATCAAGCAATTCATCCAATTGCAGGTCATCAATGCCATTGACCTTGATACCTTCTTGAGGCAAACCATCACGCGCACGTTCGGTCAATATAATTTGATCATTGATAAGATCATAACAGCCTTTAAAACGACGACCTTGTCCAATTGGCCATGTGGCGGGCGTAACCTCAAGGGCAAGCTTTTCTTCAATTTCCTCGAGCAACGCCAGCGGGTCTTGCCCATCACGATCCATCTTATTGATGAATGTGATAATCGGGATATTACGAAGACGGCATACTTCAAACAATTTCAAGGTTTGCGTTTCGATACCTTTGGCGGCATCAAGTACCATCACCGCGCTATCAACAGCGGTTAATGTACGGTACGTGTCCTCACCAAAATCTTCGTGACCTGGTGTATCAAGCAAATTAAAAATGGTGTTTTCAAATTCAAACGTCATCACGGCAGAGGTCACGGAAATACCACGCTCTTGCTCGACTTTCATCCAGTCGGATCGGGCACGACGACGATCGCCCTTGGCTTTGACCTCACCCGCTTGTTGAATCGCCCCACCCCATAACAGGAGTTTCTCCGTAAGCGTGGTTTTACCAGCATCTGGGTGGGCAATAATGGCGAATGTTCGGCGTTGCATAGCGCACTTTGTGCCAGTTTTAGGACTAAATTACAAGGATTGAAAATAAAGCTTGCATGTTTTCCATAGATTCGGTTATACAATGCCCATGACAAAAAAGAAAACACTTAAATGCCCAACGATATACTTCAACATGAGCGTTGCCGAAACCGCACATTTTTTTCCTAACCTACGTTCAGGTAAAACGGGAATTATCGTGCTAGCAAAAGAACGGGCAGCCCCTACAATTAAAATCATTGAAAATCGTAATGGTGAAAAGAGAGAATTCGATCCCCTATATATAGCTTTCAGACCTGACCGCAATAGTATCGCCTCTCAACAACGCGTCATGGGACTCTTAGATAAGCCCGATATAACTACCGTCACAATAATTGAAAAATGCCTTAATTCATTGATTTTAGGCGAGCGCCAAGCTCTTAACGACGCCATAACTGAGCAAGTTCATACAGATTTATTGAAAAGACGTCTTGTGGCAGTTCAAGCTTGCAAAGCTGAATTATCTGCTAAACCGTAAGCGATTTATCACTGAATTTGCATATTTTACATAGGCGTGCTAAACTGCGCCTATGGCACAAACACAAGGTAAACCATCGAACATATTTTCTCATCAAGAGGTTCTTTCAAGAGCCGAGTTAAAAATACTCTTAACACCAGCAGAAATGCGGGCTTTCTTCCCTGATATTGAGGGGGGAGGCCATGTTGAATCGGGTGCTCGAGAAACCCCCACAGAAGATGGACGTCGCAATTATGTAAGATTTGTGCCCTCACAAGGCGGGCAAGCCCATGCAAGACATCTTTTAGATGGCATAATCGGTGATGCTAACCCTAAAGAAATGAAAGCTTTAGAATCATTTTTGGAAACAGTCGTGCGTGGTGAGCGCAAGAACTCTGAAGAACAAGATTTAGACGAAAATGCCAAGGGAATATTTGAAAGACGCCTCGAAGCCGTCAGAAATCGCAAAGCTGGCCTAAGTCCTAGAGTCAGCTAAATCTAGCTTTTCTTACGCCCATATAACTCAATACGGTGACACACCATATCAAAGCCCTTTTCGGACATGATATCGGACAACATTTTTTCCAAGCGCGGATCATCAAATTCAACAACATTATGATCGTCCATATCAATGATGTGATGGTGATGTGAATGGCGCAGTTCATAACGGCTATTGGTGTCATCTTTAAAACTATGATGGATCACGAGGTCCAATTCCTCAAGCATGCTTAATGTGCGGTACACAGTGGCCATGGAAATCGATTTGTCGAGTTCGTTGGCGCGGGTGTAGACCTCCTCAACGCTCGGATGATCTTTGGCCTCGCCCAGCACTTTTAAAATGGCACGGCGCGGCGTGGTCATCTTAAGCCCAGCGCGTTGACAAGCCTCTTCTAAAAATTCTACACATTTCATAATTTACACGCTACTCCGCAATCCACTCTTTTTCAAGCGCGTCAAGCGTATCGCTTTGAATGGCTGTCCGGACATCGCGCATCAATGTCGTCATCACATTAATGTTATGGAGTGATAATATATGCGCCGCC
>JBBKXB010000066.1:0-56175 GCA_037969255.1 Bdellovibrionales bacterium
GAAGTTGGACAACAATTTAGCGTAACGCGTGAGCGTATTCGTCAAATCGAGGCCAAGGCCTTGCGTAAATTGAAACATCCATCGCGTTCACGCATGCTTAAGAGTTTTTTAGATAGTTAAAATATCTTTTTAGTTATTTTGGGGTGTATACTTGGCCAGATTCTACTTTAATGGGCTGAGAATCCATGCTTTTTGTACGGGCCATAATATCATTGTACAAAACACCCATTGATAAAGTTATTGCAAACATAGCTGTGTATCGCTTAGGCGCTTCTGCAAAGGTATTTGGTAATCTACCAAGACCTTGTCCGCCTACTAATAAATTTGCTAAAGCGGGTAAAAGTAAACCTAAGTGTACAATGTTTTTAAGCGATGGGTCAGGCAAAGACTGATTAGCCACTAGAAAACCCATAGTTGGAAGTACCAAAGCAATTGGAAGCGCATTTTTATTAATAAAACCTGCCACATACTCCCAAGATCTTTTCGGAGTTTGAAGAGTAAAATCTGGTGGTACAATAAAACTGTCTGACATAATCAAAAATTAAAATAAAATCTATTGGTTGTCCAGTGCGTATTATAAAAGTGCGTTTAATAGACTTGATTACCATGAACCTAAGGGACATATTACCACAATGAAATATTTATTCCTCCTCCTAAGCCTTTTCACATTTGTGAGCTTTAGTGCCAATGCCGCGCCTGCCGATTCACCACAAAATAAACAATGGGTTGCCAAGGCCGAAACCTACTTACAAAACCTTAAAATGGCCAAGGCTGATTTTGACCTTATCGCGCCTGACGAATCTATGCGTTCAGGTACGTTTTACCTTAAACGCCCTGGTCGCCTTCGTTTTGAATATAGCGGCATTCACAAAGATTTAATTGTTGCTGATGGTACGCTCATCCATTTTCACGACAGCGCCACCAATCAATCACAATCGGCGCCTGTGCAAAGCACATTGGCCAATTTCTTCCTTCGCTCCAAAATGTCACTCAGCGGTGATCTTAAAGTCGCCAAAGTCGAAGATGATAAAGAATATGTGCATATCACCATGGTGCAAAAAGACAGCCCAGACACGGGCAATATCACACTTTCTTTTGATAAATCACCGTTCGTTTTAAAGGGCTGGCGCGTGAGCGAGTATAACGGCAATGTGACGCGCATGCGTCTCAAAAACTTGCAGGAAAACCCGAAATTAGCGAATGATTTATTCACCTTTAAAGACCCATCTGGACGAGGTCGCGTGAACAAGTAATACTGATAAGCGTGAATGCACTTGATTCCCTTATTAGCGCGCTACGCACCCTTCCGGGGGTCGGCAAACGCGCCGCGCAAAAAATGGCACTCCAACTCCTCCTTAATCGGGACGATGGGTTGCGCGCTCTAAACCGCGCTTTATCTCAAGCCGATAGTGAGATTGTCACCTGTTCACTTTGCAACAATCTTGATGCGAGCGATCCATGTGGGCTGTGTAGCGATCACCGCCGTACGAGCGATGTGATTTGCGTTGTCCCGCACGTGAGCGATGTATGGGCTCTTGAGCGCATTGATATGTTCAAAGGGCGTTATCATATTTTGGGCGGATTACTGTCCGCCATGAGTAATATTGGCCCCGATGATCTATTTATCGAAAGCCTAAAAGCACGCGTGACCAATCATTCGTCTTTAAAAGAAGTTATTTTCGCCCTGCCCGCCAATGTTGAGGGGGCATCCACAACCCATCATTTAACAGATATACTCGCGCCATTATGTGCGCATAATGATGTGAAATTCACAAAACTTGCCCACGGTATGCCAATGGGTGGGCATCTCGAAGCTATGGATGACGGCACATTATCTATGGCCTTATCGGGACGTGGATTGGTTTAACCAATTTTTGGCATACTAGAACCAAATTGCAGTAAATAAGCAATTCGTTGAGCGTTCCTAGGTTCACTTGGTGCTTTATGAAATAGAACTTTTCTGGGATCAATACCGTGTTTTGATAAGCCTCTACCTTTAAATGCAATGATTGAATTTTTTGGAACTACATCCATAACTCCTGTATCACTACAATCAAAATCATGATCAGAGTACCTACCAAAGGTTTTATCTTCTTCATATCGTGCAAGCATTTTTTCAGGTAACAGACCTGCATAAAATTTTGTTCCACTACCTACTACAGCGCATAAAAATCTTGTTGAAGCCGACACATCAATATGCATTTCATCAATACGACCAGAACGAGTATTCAAAAAGTTCCTTTCAGGATTCAAAATTTCGTTGAACAATAATTGATAATCTTGAAAGGCAACTTCTCGTGCAATAGTTCGTAATTTAATATAGTACTCTTCAATATAAGGTTTTTGCGAGTCGTACCTTGCATATTCATTATAACTCGAATTCTTGTGATCGTCTTTTTTACATGTCTCTTGAATTGCTCGGCGTGCTTCTACTAAATAATTTGGCGCTTCACGAGTCCATATTACGGCCTTAACTTCTGGGTGTGAGGCGTTCTCTAAGTCTTTTGGATCATCAGAATACCAAATGCGTTCATCACGTGGATGCGGATACGCTACATTTGCGAATGATGGCAATACTGACGAATCTGTAAGTTTATCCATAATATTTTGTACAAAAAGTATTTTGATATGTCAACTAAATATAAAGATACCTTACAGCTCAGATAGGATAATTAAACGATATCAAATTTATAGATAACTTCACCTGTTGGAATATTCACAAGCTCAATTTTTAAATCTGGTTTAGCGCCATCGACCACAAATGTGTCACGGTCTTTTTTCAAGATGTCATGGAAACGTGAGGCCGCGTCAACTGGCTCTGTAGAGCGCATGGGACGAAATATCAATGAGCCGTATTCCGAAGGTCCAGTGCGTCCTGTGATGTCCGATTGACGGCGCATTTTACCTAAATAATTGCCTAATTTTTCAGCGATTTCTTCACATTTATCATCGCCCACTTGGCCTTTAAGACTTGGCATATTGGTCACGGAGATAAACATCATAAAGCTTTGTTCGCCATAACGATCGGCGCGATCAAGTGATGTTAAAAACAATTGGTTCATAGCCGATTTTCCTAATATTCCGCCTTTATTAGGATAATCATAACTTTCATCTTCTAGACGGTGAACAAGATCAACCATACGGCGGGCATTTTCAACCATTGTCGGCACTTGGTCTTGATCAAGAGGTTTTGGCAACGCATCATTCATACCATTGGACAGCGCTTGATCACGCTCTGCATCATGCGCCATGTAAGCCACATACACAAATTGACGTTTCAAAGCACGACGCAGAGATATCACAAAGGGACGCGCAGTGGTGAGCGGCGCAGGATCAACGAAAATAGCGTCCACTTTTTCATTGGTCACACGTTCCAACGCTTCGTTTTTTGATGGTTCGTGCACAATTTCATGGCCAAATTGTTCCAAGCGATCACGTATAATCGCGGCATTGTTACGATCTCGGTCTATAATCATAATACGCATAGTTTATCAAATCCCCTTATGTTCTTACCAAATCAGTTTACCCTTGAGTGCGCGTACAGGCAAGAGAAGTTCTTATATTATGGTCTTGCCATAAGCGCCCATGAGCTCTAGTTTGATTGTCATGGAATACACATTACACAAGGGCGATTTGCCAGCCGATATTAAAACCTCTGACATTATGGCGGTGGACACCGAAACCACAGGCCTTAGCCCACTTCGTGATCGCTTATGTCTCGTGCAATTGAGTTTTGGTGACGGGCATGCCCACATTGTCCAAGTGAATGAGGATATGGATTGTCCAAATCTTAAAAAATTATTAGCCGATCAAGACATTGTGAAATTATTTCATTTTGCCCGTTTTGACGTGATGATGATCATGAAATGGCTGAATATTGTATGTGAACCTGTTTATTGCACAAAAATTGCCTCGAAATTGGTGCGCACATATACAGATCGTCATGGTCTTAAAATGCTCGTAAGCGAACTCACTAAAAATGATATTTCAAAAGCCCAACAATCGAGCGATTGGGCAGCGAGCGAATTATCAGATGATCAATTAAAATATGCCGCGAGCGATGTGTGGTATCTCCATGAACTTAAAGAAAAATTGGACGTGATGCTTGAACGCGAAGGACGCACCGCCGCCGCGCAATATAGTTTTGATTATTTACCAACGCGCGCATGGCTTGACCTTACGGGGTTTGAAGACATGGATATTTTTGCACATAGCTAAAAAAAGAATAAAACGTATGAATAGTTTAAAAAAAATCAGCAATGAAAGTGATCATACAATGTCACAAAATGTGAAACCTGATCCACAATGGCTTAACAACGATATGGTGGTCACTAACCGCGTATTTGATCTGGCGATTGAAAGTCTAAACGCGATGCGCAGTTCCATGACGACAAACCTTCCTAAAGCGGTTGAATTGATGGCGCAAACACGTGCCCGCGGTGGCCGTGTGATCATTACGGGCATGGGAAAATCTGGATACATAGCCCGTAAGATTGCCGCCACAATGGCTTCAACGGGCGCTCCAGCCATGTTTGTACACCCTGGTGAAGCGTCCCATGGCGACCTTGGTATGATCACGGAACACGATATGGTGATGGCTCTATCCAAAAGCGGTGAAGCCCCTGAATTATCAGACATTGTTTTATACACGCGCCGTTTTGGAATACCGCTTGTGGCCATGACAGAAAATGCAAACTCGACACTTGGCAGTGCCGCCGATGTGGTTCTTGAAACGCCAAAAGTGGCCGAGGCTTGTCCTAATGGTCTCGCCCCCACGACATCCACCACGGCGATGATATCCCTTGGTGATGCTGTTGCGATGGCTTTATTGGAACGCGCTGGTCTGACATCCAATGATTTTCGTGATGTGCATCCGGGTGGAAAACTTGGCGCACGCCTTGCCACGGCTGATAAGCTCATGCATAAACGCGATGTGCTCCCGACATGTTCTGCCGATACGCTTATGTCAGAAGCGCTCATTGAAATGTCCGCTAAAAACCTTGGCTCTGTGATTATTGTTGATGCAAGTGATAAAGTGCTCGGTTTGATCACAGATGGTGATTTAAAACGTCACATGGATGGATCGTTATTAGCCAAAAAAGCGGGCGACATCATGACCAAAAATCCAAAAAATATCACACCGAAATTGCTGGCCGCCGAAGCGGTTAACATTATGCTCACAGAATTTAAGTCACCCATCACCAGCTTAATCGTTGCGAGCGAGGACGGAACACTTAAAGGACTACTACAATTGCAATCTTGTTACGCCGCAGGCGTGGTTTAAAAGTGTGATTGATCGTGGCTGATAAATTAAACTGGCTGCATCCCACTATTCATAGCGCCGAGAGTGCGCGCAAAAATTTATTTCGCCGTGCTTTTAAATATATCCTGCCTATTTTAGCACTTTTGCTTTTGTCCTTTAGTTTTTTCTGGGCACAAGAGGGGCAAAAAATTGTGGCTGTCACGAATGACAAACAAGATTTATCCCAGATGCAAAACACACTTGAAACAGCCGTGTTTACGAGTGTTGATGACAAAGGACGCCCGTTTATCGTTGAAGCGGATGAGGTTATTCAAAAAGACCCCAATTCCATGACCGCTAAATTAAGTGCCCCCAAAGGCACACTTGAACTGAATGAAACAGATCGATTGAACGTGCGTGCCAATAACGGCAACTACGATCATAGCGCACAAAAACTTGATCTATCGGGTGATGTGGTGATCAATCAAAATGATGATGTGACCTTTGAGACAAGTGAGTTGAATGTTGATATTCAAAACAACAAAGCATCCAACAATGTACCTGTTCACGCTGTCACAAAAGACGGTCATATATTGGATGCTGAGGCGGTAGACATGACCACGGATGGCGGGAAAATTATATTCAAAGGCCCTGCCCGCTTGACAGTGAATAAGAAAAGCGCGGACAATAACTAATGCGTATTCTCGTCCTTTTATTATTGTTTATTGTAACACCTACCATGGCACAGGATTTGGGTGATGACCCTATTGAAATCACGGCACAAAGCGCGCTTGAATGGGACAGAGATAATTCATTGTATAAAGCCACTGGCGGGGCACAAGTTACACAAGGCACGTTCACCATCAATGCAACGGAAATGGATGCGGCCTATCAGGGCGATCAAAGCAATTTAACGGTCATCACCGCACGCGAAAACGTTGTTATTGTCGATACGGATAAGCGCGCAATGGGTGATAAATTAGTGTATGATGTGCAAGCAGAAAAGGCGACTTTAACGGGTGGTAATCTTAACCTCAAAGCCCCTGACCTCACTCTGACCGCGCGCGATAGTTTCGTGTATAATCGTAAAAATGGTAATTTTACCGCCACGGGTGATGCGCATGCGGTACAAACCAAAGATAAGCAAGATATTCGCGCATCTAACCTCACGGCCATGTTCACAAATAATAATGATCTTAAATCTATGAAAGCCAATGGCAATGTGACGATCACGGCTGGAGAGGATGTCATCAAAGGCGACAACGCCAATTATGATGCCATTGCACGCACGGCAGATGTCACAGGACAAAACGTCACATTGACGCGTGATAAAAACGTGCTAACTGGTAATCGCGCCACGGTTGACCTTAACACCAACATTAGTAAATTATTTGGTGCGGTCGACAAACCCGCCACCGCTACATTCTATCCTGGCTCCACCAAAAAAACGGACACGCCATGACCGACATAAAAAAGAATTTAAAGCTTGTTGAAAAAGGTCTTTATATCGAAGGACTCTTCAAGAACTACAAGAAGAAACAAGTTATATCCGATGTCTCACTTTACGTGAAACGCGGTGAAGCCGTTGCCCTTTTGGGGCCAAACGGCGCAGGTAAAACAACGTGTTTTTATATGATTTCTGGGCTGATCCAACCCAACCAAGGGCGCATTGTTCTTGATGGTACGGATGTGACTGAACTGCCTATGTATCGCCGCGCGCAATTGGGCATTGGTTATCTCCCTCAAGAAAACTCAATCTTTCGAGGTCTCACCGTTGAGGAAAATATCAAGGCCGTGGTGCAAGGATTAGACCTCACACGTCACGAAGCACAAGACCGCGTGGAATCATTACTTGATGAATTTAAATTGACGCATCTTCGTAATTCACCAGCGCTTGCCTTGTCAGGCGGTGAACGTCGCCGTGTTGAAATTGCCCGCGCGCTATCCACCGCGCCGTCCTTTATTTTGCTTGATGAACCACTAGCCGGTGTTGACCCGATTGCGGTGGCCGATATTCGCAACTTGATAAAACATCTCAAAGACCGAGGCATTGGCGTGCTCATCACAGACCATAATGTACGTGACGCACTTGGGATCGTAGATCGCGCTTATATTCTCGCGAGCGGTGAAATGCTATCCGAAGGCACACCCACCGACATTATCTCCAATCCTGATGTCCGCCGTGTTTACTTGGGCGAAGATTTCGCTATTAGAGGTTAAATGAATATTTCACTTTTGGATTTTTAATTTTTGAAAGCGTGTTCGCAATATCATTTTTTTCTTTTCTCAGAAGAATGTTAAATAGGTATTTTATATCAAATTTATCAATACAGCCTTTAGGCAATTCAGATCTTTTACCTGAGCCAACCATTCGTTTTAAGACACGCCAAAAGGCTATATGGCCTTGTATATCTAAATATATAATCAAGTCTGATTTTTTAAGAGCGTCTAAACTATAATCCTCAATCCAACCTTCAATGATCCATTTGTCTTGTTTGGTTATATTTGTCAGCTCATTCGTAATGTATTCTTCTGACTGCTGCGTCCAATCTTTACTCCAAATAATACTGTCCATATGATAGACAGGGATTCCCGTTTCGTTGCTTACGCTTCTTGCATAAGTTGATTTACCAGAAGCACTGATTCCAATAATGAATATCTTATTTTCTTCCATCTCAATATACTTTCTGTTGATCTATTCTAGCCTTACACACCAAATCACACTATAATTAACACTATGGCGATAGCCCCACAGTTAAAGATGGATTTGCGCAACGCGCAACAAATGGTGATGAGCCCGCAACTCTCCCAAGCCATCGCTATGCTTCAAATGAACAATCTCGAACTCGCCGATTATGTTGATGAACAGCTCGGTCAAAACCCATTTCTTGAACGTGATAAAAAAGCGGGCGAAACCAATCGAGATGCCTCCGTAGAGAGCCTATCCGCGCAACCCAATGATGTGCGCGATGCCATGAATAAAGCCCCTGAAAAAGTCGAAAAAATTGACCCTGTGGCCACAGATGGCGTGTACCAAGAGGGCGATCACGGATTTTCGAGTGACTCTATGGCAGGCGTTGGCTCTGGCGGACGCTCTGATTTTTCTAATGACACGCGCGCTTTTGATGAAAATATAACCACCACAAAAACTTTACGTGATCATCTTCTTGAACAAGTCGCGCAAAGCTTTGCTGATCCGCGTGATCAAGGCGTGGCTGGATGGCTCGTGGATTATTTAGACGAGCGTGGATATTTGCCCTATGACGATGATGAATTGATGAATAAAATTGGCGTGAAACGTGGACGCCTCATCACCGTGATGGAAGAAATTCGCGGCTTTGACCCTGCTGGGATTTTTGCACGCGACTTAAAAGATTGCCTCACGCTCCAATTGGAAGACAGAGGCGAAATGGATGAAGCATGGGCGTTGCTACTGTGCAATTTAGATATGGTGGCAGAGCACGAGCTTTCAAAACTGGCTAAAATATGCGGGCTTGATACCAACCAATTAAGTGATCGTCTCAAAGCGCTTCGTACATTAAACCCGAAACCCGCAAATGCGTTTGATCATATCGTTGTGCAAACGGCGCTTCCCGATGTGATGATGAAACGCATGCCAAAATCTGAGGGCGGCGGTTGGCGCGTGGAACTTAATCACGACACACTTCCCAAAGTGCTCATCAATGAGATTTACGTGAATGAAATTAAACAGGCTGGCAAAGCTGACAAAGAAACAAAAACATTTGTATCCGAGCATATCAACAATGCCAACTGGTTGATCCGTGCGATGGATCAACGCGCGCAAACTGTGCTCGCGATTGCCAGTGAAGTCATTGAAGCACAGCAAGGTTTTTTCTTGTATGGCGTAGAATTCCTCAAAACCATGACACTTAAAGATATTGCCGAAGAAGTCGAAGTCCATGAAAGCACCGTGTCGCGTATCGTAAATGGTAAATTTATCGCCACACCGCGCGGATTGTTCGAGCTTAAATTCTTTTTCTCAAGCGGCGTATCCAACAGCGATGGGCAAGATGTCGCGTCCGAAGCTGTTAAATCCAAGATCAAAACTTTAATTGATGCCGAGGACTCCAAGAAAATACTATCCGATGACACACTGACCGCTATGCTTAAAAAAGATGGCATTAATATCGCACGGCGCACGGTGGCCAAATATCGCGAGGCCATGAATTATCCATCATCTGTGATCCGTCGTCGTCAGAAAAACAGCTAGATAGTTTGATAATTAGTCTCTCTTGAAACTTATATATAAGCTTATGGTTAAACTCTAAGACACTATTCACAATTTGTTAATAATTTTGAGATACACTGGATATTCATGTTAAGCTTATTATATTATAAGATATCAAAGAAATCGTTTCAGTATTGATGCTTTGAAGAGTAATCTAAGGAGATTATTCCTAAACTCATATTACTAAAACACCAACAAAAGGAGTCCATCATATGACATTATCTGTACACGGCGTTCACTGCGAATTAGGCGAAGCTCTTAAGCTTCATGCAACCGAAAAGCTCAGCACATTGGATGAGAAATATTTTGGGCGCGGTCTTGATGCCTCGGTGACCCTGTCAAAAACAGAATCCAAGCAATTTAGAGTGAACATCGTTCAACATTCGGCCAATAAAACTTTTCAAGCTGATGCGGTATCGCGAGATGCGCACCAAGCGCTTGATAGCGCCTGCACAAAGCTCGCCAAACAAATGCGCCGTATGAAACAACGCATACGTGATGATCATCACAATCGTGATAAACGTCGCCTTGATCGCGATCTCAATGAATCATTGATTGTACCCGCCAGTTAAGTAACTTTTTTAAGGATGAAGGTTCATCGCCTCTCGAGCAATCTCGGGGGGCGATTTCTATCGTGGACTTAAAGCGCCAAGCACTTGACCTGCCGCTACATTTCTATTACGTCCCTTATGCATTACGGCTGCATCAACCTCGGTTGCGCCAGCACCAAACACCCCTGATATTCCAAAGCCAAGTCCACCTTCATTTTGTGACTCATACCCAGCGCTATCATTAAAGCTCATTCCATCTCGTTGAACTTCTAGTAAATCGAATGCTGATCGCTCTGTTTCCACAGAAGGATCAGCACGTGGAATTCTGTATTTTTTCTTTTCATCAGTCTGTGATTCAGCAACTTTAACGATTGAATGAATTGAAGATGCTGAGTTTGGTTTTGGTATGTTTGCCAAATCAAACATTCTTTTTTCATCACCTTGTTGCGTGAGCATGACAGGTTCTGTTTGATCTTGAGCAGCAGCAGGTATGGCTATTGATGCCGCCATTGCGGCAATAGCTATTGATAATTTTTTCTTCATAAACACACCTCTTTGCACGAATTATAGCATAAAATTCACAAAAACCCTAATATTATTATGAAAATGTATAAACTGTAAATTTATAGTTTGACGCAAATTTATAATTACCATGTTGTGATACTCATGAACAGTGAAGAATTAAATCAAAAATACCAGACTTGGGTGAACGATGTTGTAAAATCCGTTAGTCCTAGTAATCCCAATAGTTCCCAAATTATTAGAAATGAACTTGAAAAAGGGCAAGAGCTAAGAAACACTGCCAGAGGACACGCATCGCGCAACACTAGAACGATAAACGACAGCGCATTTTTAGCCAATACCTCTTACATTCTCTTGAAAAGTTGCTACGCAGATACATCTAATGATCTAAAGATCGAAGAAACTCTGGATCATTTAAGAGCCGATTTAGAAAGCAAATTCTCTGACGAGTATTACTCATCTGGCTTTGGCGCCGTTGTCGCCAATAATCTTGGCCTCTATTATTTTTATCGGGCCAGCGTTGCCGAAAACTCTGGTGATATTGATAAAATGATAACACTATACCAACACGCTCTAAAATGTTTTACGCAAGCCACTAATCTATGTGGCGACAATGATGAAATTGAATTGAGCGCACGCGTTGCTATTTCTGGTGACGTGGGTCAAGACAATCCAAGCCAAATATTCGTTAAACCTTTTCGTCATCACTCAACAGCTTTGATCGAATTGGCTCAAAGACTTGAAGATCATAGGCCTGATCAGAAAGACCCAACCCAAAGTTTACGTCGCAGTGCTGATTCAATTTTGGAAAATGGTATGGATTACATGGCACGTAAAGGACAAACCAATACGCCCGCCTATATGAATTTAGCGATAAGTCAAATCGTCACCGCAGCCATGCACCCCGATGTCTCAGCGCTTAAAACCGAAGATTTGTCACAATATGCAGGTAAATTTATCGTGGATATCAATAAAATGGCTGAATTGCCTAAAGTTAAAAAGACTGAATGGATTATGGTTTTGCTTTGTGCGCGATCATTATGTTTGGATGAAACAGATGATAAAGTGATGGCTGATTGTACGCGAAATGAAATAATGGATTGGGGCAAAGAATTAGGAGTATTAAAAGAAGCTGTTCCTGATTATATTAGAATAAATGGCATCTATAAAAAAGCGATGGGTGATCGATTCCTAGAACTTACTCACTCCATTGAAATGGGTGCGAAACAGGCTAAATCTACAACTGCGAATCTTAAACTTAAGCACTAAAATAAATAATATCTGAATTTGTATCAAGCGTGGGATTAAAGTGGTGGCGGGCATACCACAACAGTGAACAACGACATAAAAATCTTAAAAATGGCTTATTTACGAATAAATTCGCGGTCACAATATCCGCAAGTGACGCTATTTTTGCCCTCAAAACTGTAATACACGCGCGGATGTCCGAGCACTGGATTGCCACCATCACACATAACCTGATCCGTAGATTTGGGCACTTTGATAATTTCTGGTGCTTTGGTGGCGGTGTTATTTTTCATTGTTTTTCATCATACATTGCTTGATCGTGTCCTAGCAATAGGATAATGATTGAAAATATGAGCACCGCGCCACAATTAAAAGAACCCTCATTCGTCGACCATCCTAATGTGTCGGGCGGTAATAAGGATGCTTATATTGATGCGGTGCTTGATTTGGACAAAGCATTGCCGAGCTGGCGACAATCCCTTCTGGCTTATAATTGGCTGACATCCGATGGTCACGCCAAACCCGTTGAAACATTGGGCGCGGCGCAAAAGGAAAAATATGACGAGGCTGTGGCCTTATTATCCGCGCAACAATCCCTTCCAAAACCTATTATCGGCATTGGTATGATTGATAATGTCGAAGTGGGATCGGGCGCGGCTATCATCGTGCTTATGGCGCATCAAGGCTTTACGCAAATCCCTGTCCATGTACGCGCCGCTATGTCCAAAAAACTCATGAAGTTTATGGTTTAGAAAAAATTTGTTTTTTTTGATAGCCAGACTAAAATCGTTCCTATAATGTTCTCATTATGCAAGCAGATATGATTCCCCCCGCGCACCCTTCCGAAACCTACTTGAATGGTCTTAATACCCCGCAAATGAGCGCGGTTGAAGCGCTGGATGGCCCTGTGTTGGTGCTTGCTGGCGCGGGGACTGGTAAAACGCGTGTATTGACCACGCGTCTTGCACATTTGATCCGCACAAATAAGGCATGGCCGTCACAAATTCTGGCCGTGACCTTTACAAACAAAGCCGCCAATGAAATGAAAGAGCGCGTGATGAGCCTTGTGCCCGAGGCTGGTGATCAGGGCTGGTGGATTGGTACATTCCATTCTTTGGCCGCGCGTCTGTTGCGTCAAAATGCTGAACTGGTTGGCCTCACATCCTCATTCACCATTATCACGCCCGATGACGCGCAACGTCTTCTTAAACAAATTGGCGAATCATTGGGTATTGATGTCAAAAAGAATCCTCCAAAACTCATGAGCGCTATTATTGATCGGTGGAAAGACAAAGCGATCACACCCGATATGCTCAAAGCCGAGGATGTTGGTCAAGCGGTGCAAGGTCGTATGGGGCAAATTTATAAACAATATCAACAACGCCTTCGTGAACTCAATGCCTGTGATTTTGGCGATCTTATGCTTCATTGCATCACCATTTGGAAAAATCCGAATAATCGCGACATTTTAGAAAACCTACAACGCAAGTTTCAATACATCTTGGTCGATGAATATCAAGATACCAATGTGGCGCAATATCAGTGGCTACGTTTACTCGCCATCGCGCACAACAATATTTGCTGTGTTGGAGATGATGATCAATCCATTTATGGGTGGCGCGGGGCAGAAGTCGGCAATATTCTCCGCTTTGAAAAAGACTATGATAACGCGATCACGGTACGCCTTGAGCAAAATTATAGATCCACGGGACATATATTACGCGCCGCCTCTCACGTGATTGCTAAAAACCAAGGACGGCTTGGTAAAACATTATGGTCTGAGGGCGGAAATGGCGAACAAATCACCGTGCGCGGTGTGTGGGATGCCCCTAGTGAGGCCAAATATATATCGACCACCATTGAAGAATCACGACTTAAAAATAATCGCCAATTAAAAGATTTTGCGATTCTCGTCCGCGCTGGGTTTCAAACGCGCGAATTTGAAGAACGTTTTTTACAAGTTGGCCTGCCGTATCGCGTCATAGGCGGTTTGCGTTTTTATGAGCGTGCAGAGATTCGTGACGCGCTTGCATACCTTCGGATTGTTGCGCAACCGAGCGATGATCTCGCGTTCGAGCGTATCATCAACACGCCAAAACGCGGTGTTGGCTCTACATCTGTTCAAAAACTCCATGTCGAGGCACGCGCCAATGGCGTTCCGCTCACATCAATTTTGCGCCCTATGCTTGATCAAGGTGAGATCAAAGGCAAAGCGCACACATCACTAACCACATTCATGCATAATCTCACGCGCTGGGCGAATATGATTAACTCGACACCACCCGCTGATCTCACCGAATTAATTTTGGAAGAATCGGGTTATATCGATATGTGGAAAAACGAAAAAACGCCCGATGCGCCAGGGCGCGTTGAAAATTTGAAAGAACTCGTATCGGCTGTGTCTCAATTTGACACGCTAGCGGGTTTTTTAGAGCATGTCGCGCTCGTCATGGACGTCCAAGACAATAGCGATGGCAACCAGATCACCATCATGACATTGCACGGTGCTAAGGGTCTCGAATTCCCTGTTGTGTTTTGCGCAGGCTGGGAAGAAGGGGTATTCCCCTCGCAACGCTCCGTCGATGAAAATGGATTACAAGGTCTTGAGGAAGAGCGCCGTTTGGCCTATGTTGGGATCACACGCGCACGCGAAAAACTCTATATCACACACGCCGCCAATCGTCAGATTTACGGTCAATGGACATCTTCTATGCCCTCACGATTTATTAGTGAAATGCCAGATGAAACGGTGGATATGCAACGCGAACATGGTATGAATATGCGCTTTGGTGATAACACGCAATCATCCTCACCCGTTCGATCTATACCGATTGGCAAACGTACACCGCCCCCTGCGCAACGTACAGGTCGCCCGATCACGACGCCAGCTGATAGCGCACCAAAGGAAAATGCCAATGGATTTATAATTGGCGGTCAAGTCACACACCCGAAATTTGGTATAGGTACGATCTTTCACATGGATGGCAACAAACTCGACATAAAATTCCCAAGTGGTGTAAAACGCATCCTTGATAGTTTCGTCAAATCTGCATCTTAATACCTTGCCGAGGCGTAGCCATCGCGCTAGCATTACTTCCATGAATTTTAAAATTATTATGATGGCCCTTACCTTTATTTGTGGTGCATCTGCGCCTGTGTTCGCACAAGAAGGCGAACCTGAAGCGTCCGCGCCAGTGTCTGTACCTCAAGATCGTATTGTCGCGCGCGTCAATAGCGACATCGTGACATCAGGCGATATCTGGCAACGTTATTATACTGTGCAACGCTCAGCTGGATTGCCCGATAACACTGATATCCGCGCCGATGTGTTCCCGCAAATACTTAATGGACTTATAGATGAAAGCCTACAACTCCAAGAAGCCACCCGCCTTGGTATAGATATTAATGATGAAATTATGGAGGCCGCATTATTGGATATGGCCAAAAATAATGATGTCGCCAGCGTCCAAGAATTTGAAGCAATGATGCAAAAACAAGGTGTGTCCATCAAAAATGTTGAGCGCCAAGTAAAGCCACAAATCGCTTGGGGCGGTGTCGTGCAACGTGTGTTGCGCCCTGACATTAGCGTGCCCGATGAAGAAATTGCACAATTGCGTGATACGCTCAATGAAACAAAAGGCGTCACGGAATACCAAATTGCTGAAATCGTGCTGGACGCCAGTGACGAAGTTAAACGCAAAAATGCCTTGGATTTGGCCAAAAACCTATCCAAAGAAATGGCTAGAGGCGCGCCATTTAGACAAGTGGCCGCTAAATTTTCACAAAGCCCGTCTAAACAACAAGGTGGACTTTTGGGCTGGGTTACCAAAACTGAACTGCCCAATAGCTTACACGAAACGCTAGAAAAATTACCCAAAGGACGCTTATCGCCGCCCGTTATAGCCGATAACAAAGTGTTCTTAATTCTCAAGCTCAATGAGCGTATTGGGCAAGGTGCACCTGATGATGAAGTCATACAAGACCGACTTTTGAATCGTAAACTTGAAAAAGCCGCCATCGCGTACTTGCAAGATCTGCGCGATCAGGCTTTGATTGTATTTCCTTGATTGATGATCTCCCATCCCTAAGTGCGGTGATCGAACAAGCAGGGTTGAAAGCCAATAAAAAATTCGGGCAAAACTTCCTACTTGATCTTAACATCACAAAAAAAATTGTACGCGCATCTGGACTAGACAAAGATGTACGTGTTTACGAAGTCGGCCCTGGACCAGGTGGCTTAACACGCGCACTTTTGCTTAATGGTAATGACGTACATGCTATCGAAATGGACACACGTACAAAGCCCATTCTTGAGCAATTACAACAGGCTAGAAATTATAAATTCACGTACGAATTTGGGGATGCCTTGGAATATGAGTGGGCACAGCTTGATAACGCCGCGATCATTGCCAATTTACCCTATAATGTGGCCACACCCCTGATTATAAAATGGTTAAAACTATCATTTGAAAATCCGCAGTCAATTAACCGCATGGCCCTCATGGTACAAAAAGAAGTGGCGGATCGAATATGTGCCACACCTGATCAAAAAACGTACGGACGATTAAGTGTTATCTGTCAATGGCTTATGAGTGTTAGCTCAATCATTACTTTACCTCCGCAAGCGTTTACACCTGCGCCCAAAGTTCATTCATCTGTGGTGTTATTCGTGCCACGTACAGATAGGCCGAAAACTGATTTTAAATCCATGGAACAAGTCGTTGCAAGCGCCTTTAATCAACGCCGGAAGATGATTCGTACGTCTTTAAAATCGTACGCTTTCGATTGGGATGATTTGAATATAGATGCGACCAAGCGCGCAGAAAACCTATCAATTGACGAATACGTACGCTTAGCCAATTCTATAAGTTAAGCTTTTCGATCTTGCAATAATTCAATATAAACTGCAAGCGTATCGGCACACATTTTTTCCAAAGAAAACTTACTCTCGACCCACGTACGCGTTTCCATGGCGAGTATGTTCTTCTCGTCTTGCGAGGCTTTGAGCGCAGCGTCCATTCCACGCGCTAAATCATCAACATCCCCAGGGGCTACAAGCCAACCTGTTTTGCCATCAATAACCGTCTCACGTGCCCCGCCATGATTGGTCGCCACCACCGCACGGCCCATAGCTTGCGCCTCCACTGGTACGCGCCCAAATCCTTCTGGTTCAATCGATGGGATAACCACCACCGTTGATAAATTATAGGCAGACGGCATATCTTTGCATTGCTCTACAATACGCACTTGCCCTTCTAAACCCAATTCTTGGATTAAGTCTTCTAGTTCTTTAACGTACGCTTTGCGTCCTTGGGAATCCCCTGCGATCACAGCCACCAAATCGTCTTTGAGAATGTGTTTAAAGGCTTTTAGGAATTCGATTTGGCCTTTCCAGCGCGTGAGACGCGCAGGGCAAAATATGACACGTACACCATCAGGTAAACGCCAAGCTTTTGAGAGCAACATCATGCGCTCTGCTGTCACCAAATTTGGATCAAATTTATTAAAATCAATGCCACGATGAATGACGCGTAGTTTGCTATCGGGCAGATCATAGCGACTTTGGGCATAATGCGCGACATAATCGGATATCGCGATCACGCGTTCTCCTTTGACCATGACACTGTTATAAAATCTTTTAAATTTATTACTTGCTGGGTAGGGTGCATGCATTGTCGTCATAAATCTAGTATTCGTGCCTTTGCATGCTCTATAGGCAATCCAAGCGGGCACACGAGAGCGCGCATGCACAATGTCGACATTATTAGCTATGATGAATTTTTTGAGTTTTTTGCTCATCGCCATCATGGTGAAAAAGTTTTTTTTATGAACTGGCCATTCTTCGTGACGCGCATTGATGCGTGTTAAATCGTGGACACGTACACCGCCGTTAGACACAACGATTGATTCGGCGCCAGCGCGTACGATCTCACCCGCCATATCAATGCACCCTTGCTCAGCGCCACCAGCACCAAGGTTCGGAATAATCTGCAAAATCACGGGTTTTCGTGCCATAGGGGTTATGATACATAAGAACTATGAACTTACAATACACTTTGCCAGAACCAAGCTATGATGGGAATATCGCCTATCGCAAGCTTAACGGGGATGATCGTGCGGGTATCTTTTTCTTGCACGGATATATGTCTGACATGGATGGTACAAAATCTGTCCATCTGGCGCAGTGGGCAAGTGAACGAGGGCAATCCATGCTTCGCTTTGATATGCGTGGCAATGGCTTATCAAAGGGTAATTTCGATGATTTCACACTCCAAGATTGGTTAGAGGATGCATGTCATATGTTTGAACATCACACCTCGGGCCCGCAAATCGTTGTGGGATCATCCATGGGCGGATGGTTAGCCTTTCATATAGCGATGAGATTCCCGACACGTGTTAAAGCCATTGTCGGCATTGCCGCCGCGCCCGATTTTGTGTGCAAAATACCCATTAACGGAACAAAAACAGATACAGGGTATGTGCTTGATAGTGGTTTACCATTCACCAATAAACTGCTAGAGGCAGGCGAGTCTCTTTGTATACTGAACGGTACAATTGATATTGATTGCCCCGTGACGTTATTACAAGGAAAACTTGACGATAGCGTACCGTGGGAAACGGCTGAACTTATTAAAGCGCGCTTAAAACCCGACCAATGCCAGATAAAATATATAGATGATGCCGATCATAGATTCTCACGAGCACAGGATCTCGAGATATTAAAAAAGGCGATAAAAACCGCCTCTCTTTGAAAACTTAATATCCGTAAGTGTTAACGGCGTTCGCCGAGGAACATCATCAGGAATTGGAAGAGGTTTATAACGTTAATATAAAGTGATAACGCGCCCATAACAGCGGCCTTTGAATTGGCATCCTCGCCATAACTCGCGGCATACATCGCCTTTTGATTTTGCGTGTCATAAGCAATCAAAAGCGTATAAACGATCACGCCAATCCCTGAGATGATGAAACTCATCATTGTGGATTGTAAGAAAATATTGACCACCATCGCAATGATCAAGCCTATAACGCCCATCATCAAGAAACTGCCCATTTTAGTAAGGTCAGCCTTGGTTGTGTAGCCGTACATGCTCATCGCGGCGAACATAGAGGCCGTGATAAAGAACACTTTGGCAATCGATTCGCCCGTGTAGATCAAAAAGATGCTTGCGAATGAAATCCCCAAAACGGCCGAGAAGGCATAAAACATACCCGCCAGATAGGCTGGTGATTTGGTCATGATCGCTTTGCGGTTAAACCCGATGAATAAGAAAATAAGCGGAGCAAACATAAAGATATAAGCTTGCGGGCCACCAAAAATCATAGATACAAGCGCGGGCGTGTTGGCCACGAGCCATGAAATAAGGCCTGTGATAGATAGCCCAACAGCCATATGACGATAAATCGTCATGAAATGGTTGCGCAAACCTGCGTCAACTTCAGTGGTTTTGGACCAATTTTGTTCTTTTAGCTCTGACATTTTGAAAAATATCCTCCAGTTGTTACTAATTATATGCGTGAGTATAACGTATATAATCCCAAATTCAATGATAAAGCGTGACTTTAAGATCGACTTGCCATTTGTTTACATGATACACTCGCCTTTATGTTTTTGATACGAGGCCAGCGTCATATCGGTTCAATCAAAACTTTAAATGAGATTTATATACAAAGGATTTTAATGTCACGCACGTCATGTCTTGCTCTTATTCCCGCGCTTCTATTGGGATTATTCTTCTACAGCCCTGATTCGTACGCTCAAGGTGGGCCCGTTAACAATAACCCTGTGGTTGAGCAAGGTGAGTCTGAGGTTACTGCCCCGCCAAGCGAGGCCACACCACTTGATAATAGTGTCGAACAGGCCGAGGCTGTACGCGCTGTCCAAGAAGCCGTAGCGATTGCAAAACAAAACGTAAAAGCCAACATTGTGGCTGTCGCGCCCGCATTACCGCCCACCATCCAAGCGCTCGTAAACAGTGGCGCACGCGTTGAATATCTTGGTCGTCATCAAGAATTTGATGGCTGGATCATTCTTAATAATGGCGCACCGTCATACGTTTATATGAGCCCTGATGGCAAATCTATTTTCCGCGGATTCCTTTTTGATGATCAAGGCAACGCCGTTACGTTGACCCAAGTGGCCGAGGCGCAAATCCGTAACCCTGAGTTTTTTGGTATCGACCCTGACACGATTGAGTCTGCTGTTGAAAAAGATGTGGCGCGCGGCGCTGGTAAAACGCTTTATGATGCATTGTCCGTGAGCAATTACTTTACCATGGGTGATCCAAGTGACACCGCGCGGGTTTTATATATATTCGTTGATCCTGATTGTCCGCATTGTAAGCGATTCATTCGTGACGCATATCCGAAATATCTTGAGAACAATCAAATTCAACTGCGTGTAATCCCAATAGGTATTTTAACCGATGAGTCGGCGGCGCGAGCTGCTACGCTTTTGGAAAGCCAAGACCCTGCGACACTCATGCGCGATCATGCGTTTGATACGGCTAAAATTGAAGCCGATAATACGCTTTCTCTTGAGGCGCAAAGTTTAAATGTAAATCTCTTTACACTATGGCAATTTGGTGGCACACCGATACTTGTGTTCAAAGATAAGCAAGGCGAAATTCAAATGGTTCGGGGCACACCTAATGATTTGGACGCCACTATAAATCTGATTGGTAATGGATCATAAGATAATCATATGAGTGAAGTTTTAAAACGAGCTAAATTAATGGCGCGCATTGCGCCCTCCTTGCTCTCCGCGATCTTGCATAATCATAATGACATTGATGATGCGCAAATCCTCGGTCAGCATTTTTCCAAAGACATTAATCATATGCTCCCACTCGCGCAAATTTTGGTCGACGCGCTCAAGCCTGAAACCGAGGAAGAGCACAACGATATCAATGCGCTTGTGGCACCCGTGGCCGCGCAGTTATTGGCGCGTAATTACGGATTGTTTAGCTCTGATGAACCGGGCGATATTGTACGATTGCTAAAACCTTCTATTAATGTCCTTGTGTCTTATTGCGACAAAATGGCGAGCGATCCTATTTTCAATGACATGCGCAACCCTGTGTCGCGCGGCCTTATTGCCTTTGCACCAGTGACCGCCTGTTTGACGCGCTATGCATTTGGCAAAAGCCCTGCCTCTCGCCTCACCAGTATTTTAGACGCATTTTCTCGCAAACAGGACGAGTTGCGCGGGTTATTACCTGACGAATTAAAACAGGATCCACATATGCGTTTTGGTATCCAAGATGCGGCGGCACAATTATTTGTAGCCCATTTTGAAAACACGCTCCAAGAAATGGACGATGATGACAACGCCAATGATGTGTTCAAAGTCCTTTTGCAAAACTGGCAGGAAAGCTTGTCTTTGTTTAATGTATTGGTAGCACACGCGGCATTTGGTGATGATGCGGGCGACAAAATGATGAAACCTAGAAAAGGTAAAAAATCTAACGCCAAACCAGAATCAGCCAAACCGGATTCAAAAGTTCGCGCCCTAAAAACTAAAGCTAAAGACGACGATGATGATGACGAAGAAGAACAAGGTGGTGGATCTGGCGGCGGTAAATCTCCAAAAGTTTCCAATCCGAATCCCATGTCATTTTTCGCCAATAAAAAAGGTATGTAATTAAATGGCACTTACACAAACACTGGCATCATGTCTCATGCTTGCGGCTCATAATTACCAAGTACCCGCAGCGGTGCTTGTTGGAATTTATCGTGTTGAGGGTGGTAAAGTAGGACAACAGGTTGGCAATAAAAATGGCTCTTATGATCTTGGGCCTATGCAGATTAATACGATTTGGATGAAAGAATTGGCGGGGCACTGGAACGTGCCAGAAAGCACAGCGCAACGCCTTGTCCGTGATGATGCTTGTACCAATATGGGTGTGGCGGCTTGGATTTTGCGTCAGCATCTCCAAGAAACAAAATCACTTTCACAGGCCATTGCACATTACCATTCACGCACACCATTTAGAGGGCAATCATACCGTCAAAAAGTGCTCACAGCGATGAAACGTGATGGATTATTGACAGACACAAATCAAGCGTCGCGCACAAAAGTGGCTGAACGATAAACAAATAGGACTAAAAGGTAGATTTTTTATCCAATCTGTTTTAAAGATGGAAAGATCAAACAAGGATTAAAAATTTTGGGTATGTTTAATAATAATTTAAAGAATTTTGCTGTCATCGCCGTTACGGTTTTGGCCATTTCAGCCTGTCAGCCTCATTTAAAACGTGAGGATCCGCAAGTTGTGGTCTCGCCTGATCGTACAGATTTAATGTTAGCGGATGCCGCCACGCGCGCGACAAAAGCGCTCGAATCGCTAGCATCCCTAGAACAAGCCAAGAACCCAAATGCGGGTGATATTGCGCTTCCCAATGCGCCCGTTGAGCTTCGCCGTTCAATAACGCTCAATTGGAATGGTCCTGTTGAACCCGTGGCACGTCTTTTGGCAGATCGTGCAGGTTATAAATTCCAAGCCATTGGTTCGCCGCCACCCGTTGGACTTTTGGTTCAAGTTGATGCTCGCGCCGAGCAAGTTGTATCTGTGCTGCGCTCCATCGGTCTTCAAATGGGCAATCGCGCGATTTTAAAAGTGAACCCCAATACGCGCGTCATCGAAATTCAATATGCACCAGCCAGCGCTGTGAATGTGACCAGCGATAACGGGGTGCAATAATATGCGGTTGATACGGCTTACCTTATCAATATGTGTTCTCACTGTTTTATCAGTGCCTGTTTTTGCCGCCACTGAAAATACGCCCCGCTATGAATTGGGTGATCTCAATGAGCGTCAATCGCTTTATGCCAACAGACCTATTTTACTAAAAGACCTCCAAGAAATTCAAGCGCCAAAGGGCGCGTTATTATCCAAACAAGATCCAGAAAAACTTGAGCCTCGTGCTCGCGAGCTACGCGAAAATGCCATCCGTGAAGCGGCGTTTTCCTATGGCGCAAGGGGCGCTCTTGGTGCGCGCACATGGGAAATTCGTCAGACATTATTGCAAAAAGAAAAATACCTTGATAAGGTTTATAACTTCCGCGAGCTTTTGATTCCAACGGGATCAGGATTATTGATCGAACCACCCATTATTGGCGAGTCTCTTGAAAATTTAAAAGTTGAAAGCGATGGCCAACAAGCCGCTGTGGCCGATCGCATCTATAATATTGGACGCGACGCAAAGATCGTCACCGCCCCGCGTAACTGGCGTGTGTACCTTGAGCGCGAATGGGGCAATTTAGAGCTTCCCCCAGCAGAACTTATTCCTGCCAGTAATAAAGAGCGTTTGTTATGGCGTGGCTGGATCAAAGAAGGTTATGAGCAAGGTATTGGACAAGCGGACGCTGTTTTCCGCGCCGATCTTGACCGCCTCACAGCGGATTATAAAGGCATGATTCGTTATCGTGAATTATTGGCCAAAGGCATTGTGTCCGAACCCTACGCGCTTCAAATTGATCGCGGTGTTACGGGCGGGGGCAAAGAGCTTCGTATCGGCGATCGTCAACTCACCATTTCAGGGCCATCTGAGTTAAAACCAGATGCATCGCAATGGAATCCCGTAAACCAGTAAGCCTGCTCAAAGCAGGCGATCAACTCGGGGGCACATGGCCTGATGAACCGAACCGCTTTGCCGTTGAACAAATTGATCCGTTTTTAACGTGGTGCGTGACACGCGGCGCGAGTGACATTTCCATTCAATCTGACCGTCCCGTTTACAACGACATTCATGGGCGTTTATATCCCGCCACTGTACGAAGCTTGGATAGCGCCGACATGGCGATTTTCCTCCATCAAATATATGGCCCTGATGCGCTCGCCCGCCTTGCGAGTGGAATAGATTTAGACCTTTCTTACGAAATTCGCCCTGATCGTTACACGCGCCTGAGGTTTCGTGTGAACATCACACCCATTCAATCCAAAGGACGTGACGCCGCGCAAATCACTATGCGTTCTTTGCCGTCTTCCCCGCCCGCCATTCATGAACTTGGTATCGAGGATGAAATCATTGAAAACTGGGCACCGCGCCAAGGCATGGTGCTGGTCACAGGCCCAACAGGTTCTGGTAAATCGACATTATTGGCCTCTGGTATTCGTATGCTTTTGGAGCGCCGTCAGGGGTGCGGTAAAGTGCTCACTTACGAGGCACCGATTGAATTTACTTACGATGAAATTAAATCACCACATTCTCTCGTGAGCCAAACCGAAATTCCCCGTCACTTGCCGACTTTTGCTCATGGCGTTCGTAATGCCTTGCGCCGTAAACCCAATATTATTCTTGTCGGTGAGGCACGCGATAGAGAGACAATTAATGCCGCCATCGAGGCAGCACAGACGGGACATGCTGTCTATGCCACAACGCATACAATGGGCGTGTCCGCCACCATTCGCCGTCTTGTTTCGGCTTTTGATAGTGAAGAGCGCTCGGAACGCGCCTATGCGCTAATGGAATCGCTTCGTATGATTGTCACTCAAGCGCTTGTCCCGCGTGTGGGTGGTGGGCGTATTGGTGTACGCGAATGGATGCTGTTTGATGATGTGGTGCGCGAAAAGCTTTTGGAAATGGATTTCCAAGACTGGTCAACCGAAATACAGCGCATGATCCCCAATTACGGACAAACCATCAATGAAAGCGCTGGCAAAGTGTTTGAAGCTGGCCTTATTGATCGCCGTGCTTACCTCACTCTCACAGGAGGAGGTAGTTAATTATGACTGAGATTAAAAAGGTCTATAATCAAGATTGGACACCCAAATACATCCATTATGTAGCGGTTGTTTTGATGATGAGCATGCTTGCAAACCAATTCACGGCACTTAAATTTATTGATGTGTTTGGTTTTTCAATGATCGCATCATACCTAACCTACCCAATATCCTTAGTTGTGTGTGATGTATTATCAGAAGTTTACGGCTTCAGACGGACGCGAAAATTACTGTATGTTTGCATGGCTTTATACGCACTTAACGTTGCGCTCGTACAAATGGTCATTCATTTGCCGCCCGCGGCGGACTATCAAAATAATGAAATGTTTTCATCTTTATTTGGGCAATTACCACGCATTGTTTTTGCGGGTATCTTGGGTTACGCAACAGGTGAATTGCTTAATTCATACGTAATGTCACGCGTTAAGCACTGGACAGATGGTAAACATTTCTTTTTCCGCGCTTTGTTTTCTACAGGCATCTCGCAAATCTTAAATTGCATCATATTTTTTGGTATTGGTTTTTGGGGCATCATGCCAGTCTCAGCCATCCTAGAAAATGTTGCAATCGGTGTCTTTATTATTTTAGGATATGAGGCTCTAGTGCTTCCATTAACCATGCAAATTTGCAAATGGCTTAAAGCTAAAGAAGGCGTTGACCATTTCGATTTACCTAAAAAATCTGCATGATTAATAATGAATGAATATCTCTTATATTTTAACACTCGAAAAATCACAGTTTTGTGATAAACTAATTAGATGTCCTTAGAAGTTGTCACCTCCGAAGAATTTCACTGGCGCAATTCCATGCGCCCCGTGCGCTTTTTCGCGTTTGATGCCAAAGTCGTGGTTTTTTTAGGGCTATTTATGGTGCATGCACGTCTTTGGACGTTTGTACTGTTTGTGCTCATGATGTTTTTGTTTTGGTTTTTGGAACGCCGTGGATTGTTGTTTAACGCCGCGCTCCGTGCCTTTAGAACTTGGTTATACGGGGCGCATCGACCTGGTTGGTTATGGTTTAGAAAACGTAAAATGATCGATTATGGCGGTTATTAATCTATAAACCTGTTTTTATCCTTCTTTAGTGGCTTGTGATCCTGCATTTATTTCGGTAAACTTTGGTCACGAATAACAACAATGCCTTGATAACAAGGCTTATTTTGATGAATTTATGGATGGGTCACATGTCTAAGAAGTTACTTTTCACTCTATTGCCAGTCTTGATGCTCAGTGGCACGGCGCACGCTGCCTTTGAGTGGGTGCCAACAACGCAACCTGCAACCAGCAACGCGCCTTCGATGCCATTGAACACAAATGACTTTGTGCCATTGCCTGATAAACAACCTGTGATATCAGAGTCATTACCTGTTCCTGCTGCGCCCACGCCAATGGCAACCACAATGCCAGAACAAATGGCGATGTCGGCTGTGCCAGCAACTGCGCCTTCAATCGCTTGGAATCCAAAGCCAGAAATGGCCGCGCCTGTTGCGATGCCCCCAAAAGCACCGATGGTGATGAATGATAATCCGCAAGGTTTTGTTGAAGGGTTTGGCCGTGATATTCCCTTATCCATCGCCACCGCACAAATCGTTCCTACAGATTACGCTGTTCAATATGGCATTGGCGCAAGCCCTGATGTTCTTGTGAACTGGCAAGGGGGGCGTGATTGGAAAGCCGCCCTTACTGAGGCTGTAGCCGCGCAAAACATGACCGCCAACATTTCAGGTCAAACCGTTATTATTGAATCAAATTTACCCGTTTATGTCGCGCCATCACCTATGTTGCCACAACCAGTCCCTACCGTTGAGGCGGCGGCTGTTGCCATTCAAACAGAAACTATGCCTCCCATGGAACAACGTAGTGATAATCAATATGCCGCGATGGATAATATGATGTTTTCACCGCTCGCACCTGTCGCCAATGACGCCAATTCTAATTTAAACAAGTCTGTTATGTGGGTCGCCCCGCGCGCCTCGACACTGCGCCAAGTGCTTACAGATTGGGCACGTGAGGCTGGTGTGCAATTACAATGGTCGGCGCAATATGATTACCCTTTAATGTCTGATGTTCAAATCTCAGGCACATTTGAAGACGCCGTTGAAAATATTTTGGCTGGACTCGTTGATGCTCAGCCCCGCCCTGTGGCGCGCCTTCACCCTAATGAACCAAGCGGTCCCGCTATTCTTGTCGTTGAAACCCGTTACATAATGGAGTAATAAATTCATGTTCGTGCGTTCTTATCTAGCCCAGTTTTTTGGAATTATTCTTTTATCCGTAACCTTGTCCGCATGTGGCGATAGTGTTGCTATTAATGACACATTGGAAAAAACGGATCGCCAAGTGTCCGATGCCATGAGCAAGTTTGAGAAAAAAGAAGATTCGCGACGCTCACCTTTAACGGTTTCGGATCGTCCTTGGTATGGCCAAAGCGCTATCAATATTGAATCAGGCTCTCCGCTCCCAGATCAACTCACCGCTGGTGACAGCTTAACGCTTACATTTGATGAACCGCTTACATTGCGTCAAACAGCCAATCTTATCCAATCAGTTTCTGGACTGCGCATCATGATTAATGCGGCTGGTGGAGGCGCTGGTAATGCACCGAGCACTGAAGGCATTAACCGAGGATTTTTACCTGTAAACGGACGCCAAGTGCGTGGTGGTAAAATGATTTGGCAAGGTGCGTTAAACGATTTACTTGACCAAGTGGCTGATAATTTTGATGCAAGCTGGTCTTTTGATGGCGGCGCCATCACGATTAACGAAGAAGTCACAAAGACATTTATGTTGCATTCATTGGCCACTGTTGTATCTGAGACCAGCTCTGTTGAAGGCGGATCAACGGGATCAAGTGGTGGATCAACGCTTCCTTCTGTAGAAACACAAGGCACAACCGAGCTTAACGTATGGGAAGAAGTGCGCGGAGTTGTCGATAGTATTGTCGATGGTCGTGGCCGTGCCACATTCTCACCATCCACGGGCACAATCACAGTGTCTGGATCACCGAACGCCATTCAAAAAGTTGAAGATTATTTGAGATTCCAAAATGGATTGCGCTTGCGCCGTATTGCTGTATCTGTACGCGTGCTTGAACTCACAATTGGCCAGGACGTCAACACAACCGTATCAACCACGCAAATTCTTGAGCGCATCATTAACAATGCCGACATTCAATTGGCCTCTGGCACGGGTGGTTTATCAGGCACATTAGCAACTTCAGGCACATTTACTGATGGTGACATCCAAGCGGCCATTGAGGCCAGTAAAGATGTTGAGCGCGTCTCTGTTGTCCATAGTGGCGCTGTTGTAACGCTTTCTGATCAACCCGCGCCTTTACAAGTGGGTCGTCAAATTAGCTATCTTGCGCGTCGTTCCTCGACCAGTGGAACAGACACAACGGGCGGTACAGAAACGCTTGAGCCGGGCACTGTTGATGTTGGCTTGATCATGAATGTGTTACCGCGCGTTATTGAAGATGACCGTGTGATTTTACGTGTAAATGTGGCACTAACGGACACTGAAACACCGTTCCCGACATTCCCATTAGAGCCTTCATCTGATCAAATTCAATTGCCAGAAGTTGACAGCACAGGCTTCCAACAAAACACCGTTCTTCGTAGTGGTGAGACTTTGGTGCTTGCAGGATTTGAGCGAAATGAAAGCTCGATTAATGATCTTGGTACGCCTGGTTTAAGCTTCTTGCTTGGTGGATCGCGTCAACGCACACAAAGACGTGAAGTAACGGTGATGCTCATCACGGCCAATATCATGCCCGAAGATCCATTCACTGTATACGCCAACAACAAGTAAAGGGTAACCCGCATACCATGGCTGATCTGCGCGCCCGCCGTAAACAGGACCAACGAAGCAATACTGAAGAGTTGCTTCGTATGGACATGGATGGTGTGCTTAACATTGGCGATAAAAAATATGCTGTTAATTTACTATGGCTTACATTTGATGAGGCCGCCACAACGGGCGAAACCATCAAAGCGCAAAAGAAAATCCGTCATGATCTCATCAAACCTGATTTTCTTGGTGAACGCTCAAACCTCATTTCACAACAAGCTTATGGTCATTTAAAAAAAGGTCATAAAATTGGTATGCCTGTGGCCGCCGCTATTCTCACCGATATTTTGGTGGGCGAATGGCACGGGTGTTTTAAGGCTGAAAATGGTTGGTGGTATGTAGCGGTTCATGGGGATGCGATTGCCCCAGATGGTGATTTGTTCTTTGATAACGAGGAAAAAGCCTACAAACATTTTACAGACGCGAATGAACGCCAAGCATGGCCACGTGCCTATGCACCAAGCGAATGGTCAGTGGATGGGGCGAGCGAAGAACTTGATCTTCACGCTTTATTTAGCAACGCCCTCCCGTCAACATTTTTAAAACCTGTTACGCTCACCGCCCTTTTTGGTAATTTGCGCAATGCCATCACATTTTTTGTGGCTGTCGGCTTTTTAGCGTTGGTGATGTTAGCGTTTGGAACAACCAGTCTTGGCTCTTATTTCTCTCCGCCCAATCAAGTGAAACGAGCAATTACACTTGATATAACAGATCCTATTATTGTTCCGCCACGTTATTATGATAGCGCTGTGATTAATAATCGTTTGCTTGAAATTGAAGATTTTGCGGCGCCCGTTCTTATAGATACATGTTTGAATGTGTTTGAAGATTTATTTGTGGCGCTTCCTGGTTGGCAGATGGATAATTTGTCGTGCCGTGATGGCAATGTGATCGCGACATGGACGCGCACCAAAGCCCGTATCGCTGATTTGAATAAACTGCGCCCTCGTTTTTCACCTGATGTCGTTATGACGTATGATGGACAAAATAAATTGATGGTGCGGAAACCGCTTGATCTCTCAAAATTAGAGAAAATTAATATGCAGGTCAAAAGCAAAGAATATTTATACGCGCTGATCACGGGTCGCCTTGAAACGAAGGGTGATTTATCCATCGCACAAATTCAAGCGCCCGCACCGCCACAACAAATTGATCCCAATACGGGCGAAATACTTCCCGCACCACCTGCCGATCAGTTCCTGTCGGTGGAGTTCCAAAGCCCTATCTCGGCGTACGAATGGTTTGAGGATTTTGACATACAGGGCATGCGCCCATTAGAATTAATATGGTCTGTAAGAGATTCGCAGTGGCGTCTCTCTGGGCTAATACAATATCAATAAGGTAAGAGGTCTTATGATGAACACTATGACGAATGTAGTTACCACAGGGTTTTTAAAGGGATTGTTCTCAATCTTATTGGTGACTTCTGTGCTCAATCCAGCGCTCGCGCAAGACAATGATGATTGGACGTTATGCCCTGAACCTGGTGCTGCGCTCCAAGATGTGCCCGCTGGCCCTGCTGAAATTCAAGCTGACATTGACCGTTTTACGTTGTGTCTTGATCGCGCAGAACTTCTTCTCAAGCTTGAGGAAGTCAGTAATCGTAATGATGAGCTCTTGATGGGTGCTTCAGGTATGGGTGGCATGGTGTTGCCTGTGAACCCTACACCGCTTACACAAGCACAAACCGAGGAATTAATGGCCTCCAATGATCCAAATATGATGGGCGCGTTACCGCCGATAAAAATGGCTGATTACACTATCCTTGGTATAAGTGGTGCGGGGGGTGCACTTGATGCACGCCTCAATACGCCCGATGGTGATATTCAAATGGTGCGCATTGATGATCATTTAGAAGACGGCTCCGTGGTGAGCTCAATATCCGCGTCTCAAGTTTTCGTACGCAAAGATGGTAAAACAAGACTTCTACAGTGGGATAATTAATTAAGTATGGCCCTTATGATGAAATCCAGTGATCTAAAAACCGCGATTGCCGCTTGGAATAAGCGTCATCCTCTTACGGCCGAAGGTGGCCCTTTGGATCGTGGTGACAGCTTCCGCCAAATTGCGGCGTTGTTCCCTGATGGACGATTATTAGTCTCTAAATCTCATGCTGGTAACCCTCAAGTATTGTCTTTGGCCGCCGAAGCGCGTCTTTTGGATATGCCAGACCCAGAAATTCGTCTGGTGGATATCAACCGCATTCAAATCGCCTATGAAAATGCCAACAGCGAGTTAACAGTTCGCAACCGTGGTGATGATGTGCGTATGCGCCGTGAAGTGATCAACCTTGTTGATCAAATGGGTATAAAACGTGCGTCTGATATTCACATCATTGTGTACGAGCAAACCTGTTCGGTGCGCGCGCGTATTGATGGGATGATGCAATTGGTGGCTGAATGGCCACCTGAATATGGGCATCGTTTTTGCGCCGCCGCTTTTACCATGGCAGATGCTGCTGATGTGAACTATCAGCCCTATGAATATCAAGGCGCGCGTGTATCCAATCGTAAAGATTTACAATTACCCGAAGGCATCATGTCCCTTCGTCTCCAATTTAACCCGACCGTATTTAATGGTCGCGCGCTTATTATTCGTCTTTTGTATAGCTCTGATGAAAAAGATGCGGGTGACATTCGCGGTCTTGGTTTCACGGCTGAACAGCTCGAGGATTTTGAATATCTACGCGCCAAACCATTTGGTATTAACATTGTCGCAGGGCCTACGGGTCACGGTAAATCGACAACTTTGCAACGCAATATCATCGCGATTTTAAAAGAAAATAATTACAACATCGCCGTTTATACGGTGGAAGATCCGCCCGAATATACCATTCCTGGCGCGGTACAAATGCCCGTTGTGAATGCCAATACCGCCGAACAACGTTCAGCGCAATTTACCAAAGCCATCGCAGCAGCGCTCCGTTCAAACCCCGATCGTATTATGATTGGTGAGGTGCGTGATGCGGCTTCTGCGCAACTCGCATTCGAGGCGGCGATGACAGGTCACCAAGTGTGGACAACACTCCATGCCAATGATGCCATCACGATTCCTTTCCGTCTTCGAGATTTGGATGTGGAACATTATAAAATCGGTGACCCCACACTTTTAACAGGGCTTGTATCCCAACGCCTGATACGAATTTTGTGTACTGATTGCTGTCGCACAGTGTCCGAAAATGAAATTCCACCCACTATGCTAGCGCGTATGGAAGTCGTGAATATCCCCATTGAACGCGTACGCCAACGCAACGCTGATGGTTGCGAAACATGTGGTAAAGGTAATGGGTATCAAGGTCGTACCGTGGTTGCCGAAATCATTCTCCCTGATGAAGGGTTTATGGATCTTGTGAAACAAGACAAGAAAAACGAGGCTGAAAAATATTGGCTCACGCATCTTGGTGGACGTTCCATGAGCGAACAAACTGTTGAAATGGTTCTTGATGGACGCGTTGATCCGTTTGATGCCGAACGCACGGTAGGACCGTTTGCTCTGCCTGATCGTGGGTGATCGTACATGAGCAGCTTTCTCACATCACTAGCAATTAAAACACAATTTGGCAGTGATGCACGCGAACGTTTTTATACAAAAATTGCGCAGTTGCTTGATAATGGCGTTAATTTAGACACATCTCTTATACAGCTTCAAAAAGTTGCCAGTCGCCGTAAAAATTCAACGCTCATTCGTTTTTATGGATCACTTCGTAATGTGCTCGCCAATGGTGGGAATATTGGCCAAGCCTTATCGCCCTATTTACCCTCATCAGAAGCCATTATGATTGAAACGGGCGCTAACACAGGTAAATTGACAACCGCGCTCAACAATACCGTGCAAATGATGGTGCAACAAAAGAAATTGAAAAAGGCGATTGTTGGCTCTATGGCCTACCCAATTATGCTTTTTATCATGCTTATTTTGGCGCTTTATTTGGTGTCCACTCAGATCATTCCCATTTTTTCCGAGGTTCTCCCCCTTGATCAATGGGAAGGCCTATCTTTGACCGTTGCGAATGTGTCTTTGTTTATTCGCGCCTATGGACTGAAACTTCTTATCTTATTTGCTGTTATCATTGCGCTTATTATGTGGTCTCTGCCCAATTGGACTGGACGGTCTAGATTAATCGTTGAAAAGATATTCCCGTGGAACATTTACCGTCTGTGGCAAGGCTCTGCATTTTTGCTCGCTGTGTCATCATTAATGTCAGCAGGTGTAAAGTTGGATGAGGTGTCGCTTCGCAAACTTGGTCAAAAAACGAGCCCTTATTTAAAACAACGCATCACCGCCATTCAACGTCAAATGGTTGCGGGTATGAATTTGGGAGAGGCCATGAATCGCACGGGTTATAAATTTCCCGATGAAGAAATTATTGATGACATTCTTGTGTATGCCACGCTCAAAGGCTTTGACGAGAGTATTTATCGAATCACCAATCGATGGATAGACGATCTGGTACAAAACATCACCAGCCTCATGAAGGGCGTGAACACCCTGATGCTTTTTGCAGTGTCGGCTGTGATTGGCTCTTTGATTATTTCGTTCTATGATATCTTCCAGATGATCAATGCTCAAAATTAAACAGGCTGCACACAAACATTATGGCTTCACATTGCTCGAGCTATTACTCGTAGTAGGTATTGCCGCCATTTTAATTGTGGCTGGTATCACAACCTATAACCTTGTAACACGCGGTAATCAGGTCAATGAAACCATAAGATTGGTCAATATTTTAGCGGATCAAACAAGACGATTATACGGTTCACAAAATAATTACGGTGCCTCGGGAGCAAATATAGAAACGGCTTTGTTTAATGTCGGCGCTATCCCCGCTAAATATAAAGATGTGGCCAATGCGCAAATTATTTCCCCTTACAGCGCCATCGCCAATGCGGTCAAAGTTGAAGCTTTGGAATTACCCGCAGTAAGTTTGGGTGGTTTTGTTATATATTTAGCCGTACCTCCTGCTCTTGTTCCTGAAATTGCCGCAGCATTTGATCCCAACAAAAACACCAATGTGCATGTTATACGTTATTGTGGATTCGGCGCTATATTTGCAGGCGACACCTTTGATCTTTCCGCTATATCATCAACATGTGGTAACAGTACAACGGTTCCCTCTGATGAAAACTTTGGAATACTTTTTAAATAAAATAAGCCGTATTTATGAATGATAGTTCGCATTAATTATTGAGTCTTTTTCTCATTGTAAAACCGTGCTAGCATGATTCCCACAGAGATTTAGGAGGTCTTTCTCATGATAAAAAACAATAAAGGTTTTACATTGCTCGAGCTATTACTCGTGGTAGGTATTGCCGCCATTTTAATTGTTGCTGGTATCACAACTTATAACCTTGTGACACGCGGTAACCAAGTGAACGAAGCTGTTCGTCTTGTGAACACATTGGCCGACCAAACACGTCGCCTTTATTCATCACAAAGCACGTATGGTACATCTGCAACGAATATTGAAGCCGCGCTTTATAACGCTGGTTCAGTACCGTCACGTTATATCAGCGCAACCGCTGGTGTGATCACATCACCGTTTTCATCCGCCGCAACTGCCGTTGCTGTAACGGGTGATGCAACCGCTGGTCAATTCAATGTGTCTATGGCTATGCCACCAAACTTGGTGCCTGAAGTTGTGAGCACATTTAACCCTGCGCAATCATCCGACATTGTTAGTGTGACTTATTGTGGTAGCACAACAACCGCGAATGTTGATCCAGCAACCGTTGCTACGACTTGTGGTAGCGCGACAACGATCCCAACATCTGCAAACTTTAACGTAAAGTTCCGTTAAACTTTAATTCTTATATCAATAAAAAGCCCTTTGGTTCATCCCGAGGGGCTTTTTTTATGGCGCCAAAGTCACTTAAAACGTCTTATAATCTTTACGTTTTATTGATATTTTATGGTATAATGGTGAAGCATAAAATATAATTAAAATGGGTGAGATTTAAAACATAATGCGCATGAAACGATACAAAGCCAATCAAGAGCAAGGTGCCAGTATATTTCTGGGGCTTTTTGCTGTGCTTATTATCGCAGGCTATATCCTCGTGAACGTCAATGTCGACAAAGATCGTATCATTCAAGAGCGTGTGACCCAGACAGCATGGCTGATCAAACAAGTTTCTGAGGCCGCACGCTTATATGTTCGCGATCAAAATGTGGCTGGCGCCGCCGTTTATCAAAAAACCGCATTATGCACCACGCCGCGCGCAATCACTGTCAATGAGCTTGTGCTTGCGGGGTATATTGGTGCCAGCATTGGTGAAAAAAATACAGCGCTCACTAGTTTTATTACACCTCTTGATCAAACCATTCAAATCATCGCCGCCAATTCCAATATTGATTCGAGCGATTGTAGCCCCACCGCTCTGGGTAATGTCGCGGCCACGGCCTACATCATATTACAACCTCCCACACAAGGCATTGATAACATCGTGCTCGCGGCTTTGGCAGAAGCGTTAACGGTTGAGGATATGCCCGTTGGCAACCCAATCTTTGATAATTTTGGCAATAATGTTTCTGATAATTGTGGCGCGAGTCCCGCCACCATTCAATGGGACACGGGCTGTCTTAACAACACGCAATTTTCTTTTTTAACGGGCGGTGTGCCCTTTACGAATTCATACATGGGTGTGCCGACATGGCTGACATTCCGCGGGGATAACCGCGCTGTGTTCCGTTATGAACAGGCTGAAAATCCAGCCGCCACACAAATGCAAACCAATTTGCTCATGGCAACCATTGATCAAAATAATGACATAGACACGTGTGCACAGCGCCAATACACAACGACCGATGAATCTCTTATTGCCGCACAACCAACCGCCACAAAACAAATCAACAGTGGTGTGTGTAGTGACACTGGTAACAGACAAAACATTAACAATGTCGGCAATTTGACGACCAATCGCGTGCTTAACAACGGGTTCACCTCGACAGGCAACACAGCGATAGTGGGCAATGTACGCGCGTTTAATGGCGCCAATGCCATTCAAATGAATGATATAAATTTCACGGGCGGGACATCAACCATTACGGTTGCACCGCGCGATCCATTAAGTCCCAACGCACCGCGTGTTGTGATGAACGATGTGACGGCTGATCTTGTCCAAGCCGATACAGGGAGTGCGACCAACAGTTTTGCCAGCGGGGAAACATCCGTCATTAACGCCTTTAGCGTGAATGGTGGCGGGATCATCATAGACAACACAAGTGGCGCTGGACGCGGAGTTCTGGCCAATACTATGGGCGGGACAGCCAATAATGTCACCGTGTCCAATAATGCAACATTTGGAGGCAATACATCCATCGCCAGCCAAACATCGCTATCTGGTAGCAGTAACATCCCACTGGCCGCGGCGCGGATCAACGCCAATGACGTAACTCTTAATGGTGATATCACAGTGGGAAATACTTTAACGGTTTCGGGCACTGTGAATACCGCCATAACATCGGTGGGTCAGTGTGTGGGTGATTGTCCAGATCGTTCACCAGATATAGAGCCACCATTATGATGAAACAACATCCAAAAAATACCAAACTTCAACGCGCCTTTAGTTTATTAGAGGTTCTTTTGGCTGTGGGCATCATGGCGACCATCTTGGCAATTGGGACTGTGATCACCACGGATCTTGCGCGTCAAATTGTGAATGAAAAAGCCGCTGGGCAAATGCTCACCCTTCAACGCGCGGGTGAAGAATACGCGACCTCTAATTTCAACAAACTTTTAAATTCGGCGGTGGCTGGTAATATTGCCTCGCCGACCTCAAGCCGTGTTGTTAACATCAGCACATTAATATCGGATGGATTCTTGCCCAATGGTTTCGAGGCCGAAAACCTCCTCAATCTTGATATGGCGCTCTATTTGAGAAACGCGACCAATATCTCGGGTGTCGCGCCCATAGCCACAATTGAAGTGATCACTGTGACATCAGGAACACCCGCCACACCGCGCGGTCAAACGTTTAAATGGATTTTGGACACCGCGCTTTTTGGCGGTGGTAAATTAGGTGTTTTAAGTAATATTGGCGCTGGATTTAACAATGTGAGCTTCACCAGCACCAATGGCTCTTGGAATGTTCCCATTGGTAATATTTCGTCTTATAGCCCCTCTTTGCCCACAGCTTCCAATGATCCTTCTGGCTATATTGCCGCTTATGGGCGCGTGACGAGTGAAGACGTGTTTGATTCGAACGTGCTGTATCGTATTCCAATCGCTGGAAATCCAAATCTCAATCGTATGCAAACAGGTCTCAACATGAACAATAATGGGTTGACCGATGTTGGTACGCTAACCGCCGAACAAATGAACACGGGCAATGTGAATTTAAACAGCACAGGGCGTTATGCGCTCTCATCCACGGGCACCATGAATTTTGGAGCGGGCACAACATCCATGTCTGGTGATATGGTTGTGTACGGTGTTGATCCAGCGGCGGGTAATTCTTTGACCGCAAATTCTGTGAATTTAGGCACAGGTAGCCTTAACGCAGGCTCAATTGCCACCGATACGCTCAACGCAGGCGCGGACGGTCTTGTGGCCAATAACCTTAACACCGTTTCGGCGACATCTCAGGATTTGATCGCCAATGGCACGTTAAATTTAAACAGCGTGAACACAGTATCAACGTCAAACATGCAACTTGGTGGATCATCAGGATCAACAACATTAACGGCTGATAATCTAACCGCGGGCAATCTTGTTGCGGGTGAAGCCAACGTCACAGGCGGCATGACTGTCACCAATGATGGTATCAGCACGGTCAACAATATGTCGGTTGGTGGGGGCGCCACAGTGCGCTCTCTTGGCACGAACAAAGCCACATTCACTGATTTGTGTTACACCACGGGCGCAAAGGATGACATTAATGGCTGTTAAGAGACTCAAACGCAAACAATACGGCGTACAACAACGTGGATTTTCACTGTTTGAAATGTTGCTCACGGTTGGTGTCGCCGCGACATTTTTCATTTTCTTATTTAATATTGGTCAAACCATTGCGCGTGATCAAGCCATTCGCGCTTCCGCTTCTTACGTACAATCTATTGATGAAGCCGTGAATGTAATGCTTTCTGATCCAGCGCGTTTCGATGTTCTTTACAACAATGTGGTGGCTTCTGGCGGTGTTGCACAAGTCAGTATTGATGCGCTCAAAGGCAATCCAAGTGGCGTGCTAAACGGCTTACCCAATAACCCGATTTTGAACAGTGCCTTCCCTGCCATAGGGCCTTTTAGACAAACATATAGTGTTATTTTTAGAACCCCGCCCGTGGTGGGCACAGCGCGCGTGATTGAAAGCTACGTGGCCAGTCAAACGCTTCTGGAAGACACACTTGTGACACGCATTGCTGGCGCGATTGGTGGAACAGGCGGTGCACTGCGCGATCAATCAACAGTCGCTGGTGTGAACAATATTCGCGGTGCCTATGGTGGCTGGGTTGCCTCAACAAATAATATTTTAATCAGTAGTTGGTACACAACCATCGCTGGGCAATCCGCGCCAACTTTGCAAAATGGTGGGTATATTGTGTCTTATAATTATTATGACGTATCACGCATCGCCAAAGATTACCTCTATCGTAACAATACAGGAGTTCCCGCGCATAACACTATGTACACCGATCTTTCCATGGGCAGTTATAATGTGCTGGGCGCGGATACTGTGTCAGGCACTGGCGCGTTGACCTCTAGCGAACTTATAGTCGAGGGCACAACCACATTTGCCAATGCCCCTTCTATCGCGGGATCATTACAATCTGATGGTCCATTAGCACTCGGGTCAATAGGCGCGGCAGGGGGCGCTGGTATTCAAATGAGCGCCGCAGGTTCGGACGTTGTTGTGAATAACAACACAAACGCCACGCGCGCTGTTTTTAATAATGCATTCACCACCGATAGCCATACGGCCAACGCTCTGACAACGCAAGATACGACGATTAATTCTGGTAATTTTAATGCCTCTAACACCAACGGTATCAACGCTTCGGCAGCCAGTGGCGGGTTAATTGTGTCGGGCAACGTCAATGTGACCAACCAAGTGCAATCAAGCGCCATCACAACCAATAATTTGACCGCCAATAACGGTCTTGTCGCCACCATTGGCGCCTCTATATCGGGAGATGTCGCACAAAACTCTGGCACAACTGTGTCCAATGAATATGGGAGTCAAAGTTTGACGCGGTCAACGACTTCGGACTTTCCATGTGGCATCGGGTGTGGCGAATAAAAAACGCTTTAATTACTGAGTTGTGCGATCTTAAAAACTCTTTTACACTTATACCCATCATGAAACACGCGCTTCAACTATCCTCTTTATTTTTGATCACTTTGGTGTTTGCCACCCAAGCTGATTTTGCACATGCACAAGCAAACTTGCCTGAATTCACAGTTATTGACCTTGGTGAACTTAATCTTGATACACGTCAAACGGGTGAAAAAAGCTACAAAGAGAAAATTGAACAAGTTGATAATGATCAAATGCGTATGCATCTCTTGTTGCAAAATGAGATCACAATGCTTGGCGCTTTGCAAAGCTGGCAAACACAAGTGAGCGAATTAGAATCCACTTATGCGCGCGCGGGTCTACCGTTTACGCAGCCCGAACCACCCCGCACAATTTGCGAACAAATTCCGAGCAATTCAATTTGCAATGAAGCCTATCCTGATCTCGCACCTAAACCTAAAAAAACGGATGCGAAAAAAATCAGCAACGCACTGGCTGTATCAGGTGTGATCACCCCACAACAAAGCGCTGTGCCAGCGCCCGTCATGGCACGCGCCACCAATTATGAATGGGCATCCATTTCTTGCGTGATTGACAATTGTCGAGCGGTGCTTTTGGACAAAGCTCAAAATCTACGCTTTAGCGTTTTTAGCGGTGAAACCATAGACGATGGCATCATGATTACAAAAATTACACCCTTTGGTGTTACTGTGAGTGAAAAGGGAAAAACGATTAAATTGCGCTCATCTGCACCTAGCATAGATACGGACACCGCATCCGTTGCTCCTGTGACAACAAAAGATCAACTTGTGAATAAATTATCTGATTTGCCCGCCAACGCATTGGACAATGTTGAACCTGTTAAACCTATCGTTATTGATGATGGATCAAACGCCCCAAGCGCACCGCTTGGCAACACTGGCTTATTTTAAATTTAAAGAAAATCTAAGAGACTCAAAGACGCCGCCGCAGCCGTAGCGGCAAAACTTGCCTCAAGCTGAATTTGAATGTTTTGCAAGCGCACCGCTGTTTCCGTGATGTCGACATTTTCAACATTATCAACCAAAGTTTGCAAAGTTGAAGTATCAAAAACATGTTGCTTTCTCACTTCGGCAATCGTGGCTTCGCTCGCTTTGAGTGTCACCAAAGTGGCGTCTATGCCTTCTGAACTATTATATAATTTGGTCGAAAGCGTTTTGATCACTGTTTGTAAATCATCTTTTGAGGGCACATCCCCACCACTTGGAATGGTTATAGCCGCCATAATTTCGGACACGACAAGCATGGATTTAATGGATGCATTATTGGCTTTAACGGTGTAATCAACTTTGAAATTTTCATCAGCCGTCACAGCCACGTTGCCAGCCGATATAACTTCGGCGCTAAATCCGACATCGGCATCCGTATATGTTTCAAATTTGGCCATAAATTGCGCCGTTGTCAGCGTGCCATCAAGCCAATCACTCACATCATCAGCGACCTGTACGCTAAAATTATCGCGGCCTTCATATGGTTTTGCTGTGAAATCTGAGCCTGCAAATACGTAACGTCCGTCAATTTGTTCATTTAAATTTCCGCTCGCCACTTCAAGTAATTTAGAGGCATAACTTTTAAGTGAGGCTATATCCGTAGGACCATTAATATCTTGGAGATGAAACCCTTTTTGAAACCCTTGGACTTGATTTTGAATAAGGCTAAGAGAATTGTCCGCCGCACGAATGCGGGTTGTCGCACGATCAATGTTGTTAATATATTGGCCACTTTCTTGGATGCCATTGCGGAAACGAAGCGAGGATAAAGCATCGTCGCCCAATCCTTCAAAACGCGTTGTTTTTTTGCCAGAAGATAACGCCCGTTGCAAATCACTAAATTGTGCATTGAGTTTATCAAAACGATTAAGGCTCGTTGTAAGTTGGGCGAGCGCTGAAACACCTGTTGTCATTTAATTGGTCTCCTTTAAATTCTTATTTTAAATTCTTATCTCATTATATCGCAGCAAATAATTCATCGAGCATTTCAATGCTGGATGTAATCACTTGTGCATTGGCGCTATAGACGCGTTGGAACGCGACCAAATTAGCAATTTCATTATCTATATTCACGCCTGATTCGTTGCCCAATTGTTCCTCAATGGTTTGCCTAAAGGCTTCCTCAGAGTTGAAACTGCTACGAATATTTGCCGTTTCGCCTGATTGACTGGCAATAAGACGTTGGCCATAGGATACCAAGCTGGTGGCACTAAGAACTTGTCCAGAAATATCAGCTCCTGGTCCTAAATTGGTTGTACGGAACGCATTGTGTGGGTTTTGAATAATTTTCACGCCTATGGATGCAAGAGGTTTACCAAGACCATCAGCCAAATTAATATCAGCGCCATAGGTTGTGTTAATATTTAAAAATCCATTGACATCTAAAGTGGCTTCAACACCCGCCACAGCGTTTAATTTCGCCAATAATTGCGTGCTTGTATCTGTTGCTGTGATCGCAATATTGACCGCCGCATTATCATTGATCTGAATAGAAAAGCTTGGGTCTTTTGCCGTTGTCGTGCCAGCTGTGATGCCCAAATCCTCTAGGCCAGCTGCGCCAATATTATTGTCTGTGATGATGATGTCTTCACTGCTTTCAAGCACAAGACGCCCCGTCGCAGACAAACTGGCTAACCCTGCAAAACTTGCATTAATCGTATTAACCAAATCAGCCGCTGTATCGCCAGCGCCAATTGTGATGTTCACAGGTGCACCGCCACCCAATTGAAGAGTGAATGTGTCATTGCTGCCTGGTGTAATTCCATCAGCGGCATCCAATGTTAATAATGCTTGGATATTAGCGCTGCCAATAAATTTCGCACTTTCATCAAGTGATAATGTCGTGAATAGATTAGCCGCACCAGTGACATCTAAATCGACACTGCCCAGTCCCGTTTCAGAGCGCGTGTCGCCGAACGTAAATCTGTTAATGCGATCAATAATAGTGGTTGATCCGTTTGAAATGGTTTCGCCTTGGGTGCCCAAACGCAATAGACTTGGATCAGAAATAATTGCTTTGTTCACTTGCATGATACGAGAATAGCCAGCGTAACCTGTGGCGCTAGGCGAATCCGTGTTCGCAGGCACAAGACCGCCATTATCTGTAAACAGGCGTACACCTTGTTCGTCAAAACGTTGCGATACTTTTTGCGCAATTTCATCCAATTCAGCTTGATAACGCGGAATAAGATCATCGCGTAAATCCACAAGACCGCCTAAACGTCCACCCAAAGCGCGCTCTGTAATATCAATATTCATCGTGGCATTATTGGTTTGTGTGTTGGTGATGAAAATACCCGCGACACTTGTTGGGTAAGTATTTGTTGCGCTTAATGGCGCAGGGTTGAACACCAATTTACGCGCTTGCGTATCAGCCAATAAGTCACCCTCTTGGGTTTGCACCACCGTGCGACCATCCGTTGTGGTGAAGTACGAAATATCGAGCTGTTCAGAAAGTTTAAGCAATATCAAATCGCGCTGATCATCGAGAGAGGCTGTTGATTGACCCACATTAAGGCGCGTAACAATATCATTATTCACGGCAACAAAGTCTGTCAAAAGACTGTTGATTGTGTTGACGCTGTCTTGCATCTCGGTTTGCGCTTCATTGCGAAGCGATGTGTATAAAGCGCTGGTGTCGTTGATACGCGACGCGAATATGCGCGCTGTATTTACCGTTTGGCTCAATAATTGAGCTGAATTTGGTTCATCTGACAATGCGAGGAAATTATTATTCAAACCTTGCAAAAGACTTGGTAGAGAATTTTCAAGCGCTGGATCACCGTGGAAAATTTGGATTTGATCAAGGAATTTGAGTTGTGCTTTTGTGTTACTCGCCAGCGATGTTTGCGTGAATAGATCAAGCTGGAGCGCTTGGTCGACACTGCGTTGAATTTCGTTAACGCGTACACCAGATGTCGCACCCGCCACCACAACGTTCGTTTGTGACAGAGTTTTGCGCGTATAGCCTTCGGTTGTGGCGTTGGCAATGTTGGATGAGAGCAAGCCAACTTGTGCTTGCGCTGTGCGTAGGCCCGATAGGGCGATGTTTAATGAATTACCAGTCATGCATCAGATATTGCAAAACACGTGCCAGAATCAATTTAAGAGCCGGTCATAACCGACTCTTTTATTTAAATTTTTTAAAAATTAATTGGACGCGCCAGATCGAACACGTGCTTCGAGCGCATCACGGCGATCTTCAAGGTCATTGGACAGCATCGCCGCCAATAACATTTCGATACGCTCAAGTGCATAAAGCGTGTCTTTTTGAAGACCAGACAGTTCACCCAACATAACCGTTTGTGTCGCCATATGAGCAGCATTATCCTCAGCTACACTCTGATCGAGATAATTGGTTGAACGATAAGCCTCAACCTCAACATCACGGCGAACACGCGCTGATGGATGAATGGGTTTGTCTATGTCAACGCCATATACTTTTTCCCAGTTCGCCGCAAAAGCCTCTTCTGCTTTTTTAGCTTTTTCCTTATCTTCACCAAAAGATTGTGGTGTACGGCTCGCGATTTGCGAATTAAACACAGACGCTAATAAATTAGATGAGCTAAGCAAACGGCGCGTCTTAGCAAATAATTCACGCGCGGCTAGGTCACCTTCACCATTGTCATTTCCTTGGACTCGTTTCAAGAAATTAAGAGAAAATGGTGAAAATGGCGCTGGCAACATATAATCACGAATGAGATAGGCAGACGCCAAATCCAAAGGTTTCACAGCTTTATCAGCATACATTTTTTCCCAGCGCTCATCTTCTTTTTCCGAGCAATATCGCATCGCTGCAGAACTCAGGATAAACTTTCCGTCGGCCGTTTCGTTTGTACAAGGATAGGTTGAAAAAATAGGCTTATCACTCATCAATTGATCAGTACGCATATCCATACCCGCTTTTGGATTGCCAGCTATACCTTTAATGTCTAATTTTTCACCGGCCCCCAACCATGCTTGATCTGTGATATAACGTGCACCACCTGTGTCGTCTTTACCAAGCACCGCTTGGGCGATGTCATTATACCAAGACAATGGTCCCGCCGCGCCTGGTGCACCCAAGTCCGCGTTGCTTTTTGCCGCGATCTCTTCAGCGGCTTCATTTTCAATTTCTGTCTCGTGTTTGGACGCCGTATCTTTCAGCGGTTTTTCCTTAGCATCATCACCGCCACCTGAACCACCTGTACCTGCCGTGACAATTGGCCCAGTACCTCGCCCCCGTACAGGCTCACGTATAGCCCCCGCATTATCAGATATTTCTCCACGCCCTTGGGCAATACACCAACCTGAAAGATCACTTTGATATTTACCACGAACCGCAACTTCGGTGTTTGCTTCTTGAAGCGCGCGCGCCGCCGCATACTCGGCCTCTGCTAAAGCCGCCGCGCCGCCCAATTCAGCCATTGTGCCCGCTGCATTATTATTGATTATATCAGCCGCTAATTTTTCATCGCGTTCGGCTTCCCGCTTTTCAATGCCAAGCGCACTACGAATGGACTTATCAAATCCTTGAATGGTGGCGGTGATTTGGTTTTTAATTTCAACGACCGTTTTTATCGCTTGTACAACTTGCAACGATTCAAACTTTTGAATGGCCGCTACAATCGCAGCGTCACCTATGAGTACTGGCTTTACGTTATTTTTTGCCGATTGCTCTTGTTGTTCGACAACTTGTTTATTTGTGTCATCCAACGCGCTAAAGCCTGCGGCCTGCGCAGTAGATATAATCGACGTACTGGCCAATAAAGCCACAATCGCAAAACTCGATATAAATTTAGTCATAAATCTCATCACCCTTTATTGTCAGTCTGTATCATCAATATTTAACAACACTTTTGTCTTTGTTTTTTTTAATTTTTTAAAAGACTTATCCCATTATCATACCATAAAATTCGTAAAATCACTCTAAAAAACTTTCATAAAATCGTAAAAAAAGGCAAAATGACTGTTATAACTTGAAAAAATAGGTAAGCTATTGGTCATGAGTGACGATGAATTCAAAGATGTATTGGGTGATGATTTCGGCAATGCGCCCGAAACAATGGCTGAAAAAGCCCCAAAAACTAAGTCTAAAAAGCTAAAACCCACGCCTGAAAATGGTGATAAAAAAACCTTAGCTCAAGACAAAACGATGCTTGGACGTCTCGAATCAGTTGTCGTTCGTAACAATTATTACCGTGATGGGTATCGTATGTTGCTCAATGTGGCAGTAATTGAAAGTTTTGTGATTATCGCGCTCGTATCTGCGCTTGTGCTTGTGCTTGTGGGTGTACGTCCTCAAACGTATTTCTTTGCCACCACCGAAGACGGTCGACTTATTCCTATTGTGGCGCTTGATCAACCCAACTTAAGCGCGCCCGCCATTGTGTCTTGGACAGCCCAAGCCACCAGTGAAACCATGACATTTGGGTTCCATGATTATCGTCGTCGCCTCCAAGAAGCCTCTCGTCACTTTACACGACGCGGTTGGGAAAGCTTTACCCGCGCCCTACAAACGTCTGGCATTATTGATGCCATCACCACAAATCGCCAAGTGATCACCGCCACACCGCGCGGTGCGCCAACGCTTATATCTGAAGGTATAGTCAATGGCCGCTATGAATGGCAAATTGAAGTGCCAATGTTAATTTCCTACGAATATGGTTCTGGGTCTAAACAATCACAACTAACACTTCGTTTATTGGTCGTGCGCGTTCCGCAACTTGAAAATGCAAATGGCGTTGGTATTGAACAGTGGATTGCCTATAACGGGTAATGCGGTTATGATGCCATCAATAAAAGGTCATTTTTCTCTTAATTATAATTGGTATATATAAAGTGCGTGTGTTACATAAAAATATGAATAATTTGAGTTACAAAACGAAGATTTTTTCGCTGGTTTTAACCAGTGCGCTGTGCATGGCCTCTACTGCAATCGCGCAATCAGACCCGCTTTCTGGCAATAGACTCAATGGTCAAGACCCAGCGCCCAATAGTGTGGCCGCCGTACCAAACAGTAATAGTAACGCTGTGCCGCCCCCTGCGCCAGGTGGCGGTGTCTTAAATGATGGTGAAATTCCTGCGATTTCTGTTGAGTTATTAGCCTTAACACCCGAAGAACAACAAGAACTTGCCCTACAAAATGCCCGTGAGAAGATATTTGACAACACACTCACGCAAACATTACCGCTTGAGCCAGAAGAAATTAGAGAAGTTATTGACCGCTTTGAACAAACCACCAAGGCTGTTGAGCAACCTTTTGGTAACATCACACCAAAAGCGGAAGTGCGCGTCTCCACAATTAATTTAGAACCCAGCGCCACACCTGAAATTATTCACCTCGCACCAGGTCATGTGTCTTCAATCACGATATTAGATGCCACGGGGCAACCATGGCCTGTGGCTGATGTGAGCTGGGGCGGTGATTTTGAAGTTCAAACCCCACAAAATGGTGGGCATATTATTCGTGTTTCTCCGCTTGGCGGGTATAAAGTGGGCAATATGTCGCTTTCTCTTGTTGATTTACCAACACCAGTGACCTTCACATTACAAACACAACCCGACCGCGTTGATTACCGCTTTGATGCACGTATGCCCATTCCAGGGCCAAATGCGCTTATTCCTGTGATTGAAACTCCCTTACAAACCCAAGCGGGTGATGGCTCGTTAATATCCATTCTTGATGGCGTATCACCGCTCGGCACAACATCCTTAACTGTTTCAGGTGTTGATGGCCGTACATCCGCTTATAAAAACGGTGATCGCGTGTTCGTACGCACGCCATTAACGTTATTATCGCCCGCGTGGAGTGAGCAAGTCGCCTCGGCCGACGGGATGACCGTTTACGTGATCCCAGACGCGCCTGTATTATTATTGTCTGATAAAGGACGCATGGTACGTGCTTCTTTGTCTGATATTCCGAATGAAGCCATTTTAGAGTAGAAAAGAAGATATGAGTAACGAAGACGATATTTTTGACGATGATTTCAGCGATTTCGGCGATACCGACGGCGAATTCAATGATGGTGACGCTGGTGATGGCGCCAAAAAATCTTTATTAGATGTCTGGAACAGCAACCCACTCGTTAAAATTGGGATTATCGCTGTGGTTCTTGTTGTCGGTTTGGGCAGTGTTTATGCATTCGTATTGAGTGGTGATAAAGACCCTGAACGATCACGCCTTGGTAGCGCGGTGAACGATTCTGAGGCGCCGGGTCAAGTTGTCTCAGAAAACTTTGCTGATGCTTTGGATGAACGTAACCAACAAAATCTTGAAGCCGCTTTGGGCAATCGTAATGTATCCTCGATCCCTGTGCCCGTGAATCGCGGTGATAATGATTTGCAATTTGATGGCACTCAAAATATTCAAACCGAAGACCCGCTGGCGATTTGGCAGCGTGAAAATCGTGAACCTGACACCGTCCTTGCACAGCCAGAGCCATTGGGCGAACAAATTATTCCAGAGCCATTGATTTTACCGCCACCACCACAACAAGTGGCGCTCCCTGAAGAAAGTATCCAAGGTCTCAACCAAGCCATTGGCAATCAAATCCAAAGCATTTTGGCCAATCGACAGGTGAAACCAGGTCAATATCTTGCCCTTAATACTGAAACCGCTGATGGTGGTATCATAGGTCGTTCCCGCGCTGGCGCTGAACAAGCTGGTCTTTTAGAAGGCGGCAACAACAATGATAACCAGCGTGTTGAGGAAATCGTTGTTCCAGCTGGTACAATTCTCTATGGGCAGATTTTAAATGAAGCCAACAGCGACACACCAGGGCCTATTTTGGCACAAGTGCTCTCAGGCCCCGTGGCTGGCTCTCGCTTCATTGGCGAATTTGAACAACGCGAAGAAAAACTGATCATCAGCTTTAACACCGCCGTGGTTAAAGGCATAGGACGTCCGATGAGCGGGATTGCCATTGATCCGGCGACCACAAGCCCAGGCCTTGCCACTGATATTGATCGCCGTTATTTCCGCCGTATTCTTTTGCCAGCCGCGGCTGAGTTTGTTCAAGGATTAGGTTCTGCTTATTCCGAGCAACAAAGCCAAGTCTTTACCAGCGGCGATGTGATTGTCACCAACACGGACAAATTAAACACCAAAGAACAATTTGCACGCGGTGTTGAACGTGGCGCTGAACGTGCAGCCAATATATTAGAAGAAGACGGTGATCGCCTCCGTGCGCTGATACGCGTAGAAGCGGGCACACCCATCGGTATCATCTTAACAGAACCAATTTTAAAGGCGGATGACGATATAGCCATCTCGTCCGAAATTAGATAAAAAGGGAGCTATAAAATGGCTGACAATATGAATGATGACATAGACAACCAAGTTGATGATCTAGATTTTTCTGATCTTGATTTGGGTGATGAGTCCTTTGAAAGTGGTGATTTTGATGATGGTGACACGAATAGTGAAGTCACATCTGAGAAAAAAGATTACACCTCATATATTGTATATGGGTTAACAGGGCTTGTGGTCTTGGGTATTGCCGCATGGCAACTGGATTTATTTGGCAGTAGCACACCGGAACCATTCCGCGCTGATGACGTGCCTATGAATGATCAAATGAACAATCAATCTGCTGACCTTTTGCCTGGATCCAATGATCCTTTTAATGTGCTTGGCACTCCTGATCAACTTCCTACACAACAAACAGCGCAAGACGATTCTAACAATCCATTGATCTTTGATGCTATGCAACCTGCTGATAGTATGTCGTCCGATACGTTATCTGATGAGGACGCTATGGCTATGGCGAATGAACAAAGCGCAGATTTCATCCCTGCACAGAACAACCCCACGCCTACTTTAGAGGGCGACACGCTGCCAATGCCACAACAGCCCGATGTTCTTCTTACTGATACAGCCACGCCTACCCCTGCAGAGGCTATGGTTGACGCCCCTGATACTAACAATGAAACGGCTTTTGTTGCCGAACCAACCATTGAAACTGAAAAACCTCTTCCTACAGCAACGCCTTCAAAAACCGCTAGTATAGGAAACAGTGATGTGAATGCGATCATGACAACACTTGATGCCATCACAAAACGTCTCGATACAATTGAAACGCGCCTTGAAAACACTGATAACACACCAGCACCAAGCAAAGATATTAATGACTTGCAAAAAGCGATGGTGGCTTTGGAATCTAAACTTAAGACTGTTGAGAAAAAGGCCGAAGATAAACCTAAAGTGACCAACGCGCCTGCTCAAACGACAGTTTCTAAAAAAGCATCCGTTAAAAAAGCGTCCGTTAAAAAGAAAAGCACATCTAAGTGGGATCAACCCTACGATGGCGGCGCAATTTTGGATAAAACAACATCTGTTGCCAGCGCTACGACGACTTCAAGTGGTCTATACTCATTGCGTGCAGCCCAACCTGGTAAAGGTTATATTGACGATGGGTCAGGCGCGATATTAGAGGTGCGTGTTGGTACAATCATACCAAATATGGGGCAAGTGACCTCCATTTCAGACAATAATGGTCAATGGATGGTGATGACCACGCAAGGCGCTATAAAATAGGATATATTTCTTATACCAAGCCATAAAAACCACTGTTTTTCATAATTATTACGCCAATGGGTGTTTTTTAGTACAAATTACATGTATTTTATGGTATAACTGATGCTTAGGGTGTGAAATGAAAAAAATAAAAAATAAAATTTTTGTAACATGTGGCGCTATATGCGTTTTGGCTGCGATAGGTTTCGGCCTCGCTACGCCTGTGCACGCTCAAAGCGCAAGTTCTTATAAAACAGAAGTGTCTGTACAGCCCGTCAATAAGGCTGGTGTGTCTCCTGATTCTGATCCACAACAAGATGCCGTTGATGCGCGCCGCGAAGCCCAACAAGATGCCGTTACAACACGTCAAGGCCTTATAGCCGTTGACCGCGCTGTGCGCAGTGACCAGATTCAAACTGATCAAGAAAACGCGTATGATGATTATGTTGACCGCGCCTTTGAACGTGATGTGGTTAAAATCTTAAATAATTCACTTAATCGCGCCGTTGTTGATGCGATCCAAAATGAAGATCGCCGTTACAGCATTGAACAACGAAATCAAGCGTATGACGAACAATATGATCGTAATTATGAGCGCGATCAAAAAGCCAACAAAGATAATAGAGACCGCGTGCAAGATCTATTGCAACTCCAAGATACTCGTGAGGCCACACGCCTTATTAAGCGTGACCAAGCGGTTGAAACCTTTAAGAAAAAGCAGGCTGCGGATATTAAAAAAGCTCAAGATGCTCGTAATGCAAATTCTCGCACAGGTGAACGCCAAGCGAAAATTGACAAACGTAATGCAAATGGCACAGCGACGATGGCGAGCTATGATTCAAGCGAAGCCCAAACTCTTGGCGATATGATTGTGAATTTTGGCGGTAATATGACGCGCCTTCCATCACTATTTTATATCTTCTCTTATGTATCAGGTGCGTTTTTGATGGCGATGGGGCTTCTTAAAGCCAACAAAGCCACCATGAATCCACAACAAAATCCTGTGAGCAATGCGATCAAGTACATGTTTGCGGGTGTGGCCATGACCGTTCTACCTGCAACAGTAACAATATTGAAAAACAGCCTTGGTCTTGAACGCTCTACATGGGGTATCGATTATTCGAAAGGTCTCAATGGCGGTGCTCAACAAGCTGGAGAAGGCGCTGAAGCGGTCGAAAAAGCCGCTGAAACCGCTGCGGGAGGCCTCGATCAATTCTTTGTGACATTGATGCGCGATATTGGCGAGCCGATGTTCCTCGTGATCAATTTATTTGGTCTTGTGGCTGGTGTATTCTTAATCGCCAATGCCTTACAACGCCTCACCAAAGGCGCGCAAGAAGGCGCGAAAGGTCCCGCTGGGATTGGTACCATTATGAATTTTGTGGTGGGCGCGGCTCTTATTTCGCTCGTGCCATCAATGAAAGTATTCACTGTTAGCCTCTTTGGTAACTCAAATGTCGTCACGTTCCCTGACATGTCAACAATTGCTAATCAAATCGGCACAACGGAAGCCTCTATGGCACAGGTCACAGCCGTGATTACATCCTTACTAGGCTTTCTCGCCATTGTTGGCGCAATCAGTTTCGTCCGCGGACTCTTTATGCTTAAAGATGTGTCCGACGGCGCCCAGAATGCTTCCTTTATGGGAAGTATATCCCACCTCGTAGCGGGTGTGTTATGTGTGAACTTTGGAGCATTTTTAAACGTGTTCCAAAACACTTTAAACCTTAACGAATATGGGATACTATTTAAATAAAGCTAAGGAGGAGGAATAAATCTTATGCTTAAAAAACTAAATCTACTAGGTGCGCGTCTTTCGGCGGTAGTCATGAGCACAACTATACTTATGACAGCTGGTCAAGCGCTTGCTCAATCTGACGTTAATGACGTTATTGTCCAATCAGGTAGCAACTTGAAAAACGTTGGTGACCTTGTGAATATTGCCGCTTATGGTGGTGGTGCTGTTCTTACAGCCACAGGTTTGCTGAACTTGAAAAAACATGCGAGCAACCCATCACAAAATTCTTTGCGTGATGCTGTTGGTCCTGCTGTTGTTGGTGTTGCCCTATTGGCCTTCCCGTCAGCCGCTGGTATTTTGACAGATTCAACATTTGGCGAAACAAGCACAAATCCAGGTTACACAAACAACGCGTTTGACGCTAACTTCGGAGGCTAATATTAGCCATGACACTCAGCGTATTATCGAGCGAAGATCGCGAGACATTAGCTGAACTGTCACAATTCGATGGTTTCATCGGATTTAAACAATCGGTACAAGAGCGCGATGAACACTCATGCGCGCTCTGTTCTTTTCAGGCGAAAAAATATCAAGAAATTGCGCTTAAGCCTGATGTTCCTATTAGCAAAGCGATTAATATGGACAGCGATGACTGGCAAACCATTTGCCAATTTTGTTTACAAACCAGAGATATCACCATTGCTTCTGATATGGAATCGGGCGTTATGCTATGGCTTCCTGAAATATCACAAAATGATTTAAATAACTTAGCACGGGCTATCTATGTGGCGCGTGTATCCCAAGGCCCTATGGCTGATGCCGCGCGTAAAATCATGGAAAGCCTTATGCAACGCCGTGAAGTGGCCAAAGCACGCCTTGGCACAGATGATGTGACCATGCTTAAAAATGTGCTCAATGATTTCCTTGAGGAACGCCATATCAAGGCCATTCCTGATAAACTTGATGGTGTGCGGCTATTCCCACTGGATCGCCGTATGATGAAAGAAGGCGGCGTTGATTTCAATCAATTCCCACAAATTCTAGCCTATTGGCGCTCTAAAGAAGGTCCATTTGGTGGCAAGCTTCCTGGCACATGGATTGAGAACTACATTAAGTACGCGGACAAAGCGGCTTAATCAAAAAGAGGCTGGATAGCCTTTAATCCCCTGTTGCCCTTATAATCATGCACGTATAGAATTGCACAATGGGTTTTTTCTCATCCTTTATGACACCGTTTGTAAAATCGGCGCGTTACCCGCTTGAAAGCTTTATCAGGCTTGAAACGGCGGACGATTCAACAACGCTTGTTGCCGAAGACGGTTCACTTGTCACACTGATTCGCGTGGACGGTTCACGTATCCTTATTGGTGACGAAGAATACAGATATATTATTGAGGCCGCGACCACCAAAATTGGGTCACGCTTCGATCAACCTGGTTATGCGATGCAGTTTTTCTTCTCTCGCGACCCAGCGCGTGCCAAAGAACAAATTGATGATTTGGTGCAACCAAGCCGTGCCTCCGTTGAGGCTATGGATCTCGATCTTGATGATTTGATGCGCGAACGCACGCGCCATCTCTCGCATTATATCCTCAAAGAAGACTATTATGTCGTCTTGTGGACGCGTCCATCAGTTCTAAATAAAAACGACATTGATCGTGCGGGTAAACAAGCTAAAAACCGCAAGTGGGTGGTCGCGCCTGATGCGCAATATCCTTTTGCCGCACTTGATCAATTGCGAACCCGTCATTCCTCATTCGTGAGTGGTATTTTAACCATGTTTGAAGATTTATCAATCAAGGCCGAAGAATTAGAAGTCCATGATGCGCTCACATCCATTCGCAATGTGCTCCATCCTGATCTTGCAAACGATAAGTGGCGCGCTTGCGTGCCAGGTGATCCTATTCCACCCCGTGCACAAAAAACAGCGGGTGATCTCTCCGATATTTTATGGCCACCATTACGCCAGCAATTAACCGCCGCACATGCCGAAATTAAAAACGATCATATGGTGCGCATTGGGCGCAAACTCTGGTCGGGCTGTGATATGACGCTTGGGCCTATGGACCCATCACCATTTCCCGTGCTCATGAACCGCCTTTTTGAAGCGGGTGTACCGTTTCGTATATCGTTCCTTATTGAAGGCGGCGGGGTGCAAGGTTCCACGCTTAAAAGCTCTGTGGCCTCAGTACTGGCTGCCACAAACGCGCAAAACCGTTCGATTAAAAATTCACTGACACAACTCCAAGCCTATGCCCGTGGGCAACCTGTTGTGCGCATGCGTATGTCGCTCGCCACATGGGCAAACGAAGGTGAAGAAGACTTATTAGAAGATCGCCTTTCTACACTTATCCAATCCACCGAGGCATGGGGTTATACCCAAGTTTCCACCTTAATTGGTGACCCGCTTGATTGTGTGATGAGTTCGGCGCTTGGGATTGCGTGTGCATCGACTGCGCCGCCAGCCGTGGCGCCTTTGGCCGAAGTGTTCAAACTTATTCCATGGCAACGCCCAAGCTCGCCCTTTGAGACAGGCTCTGTCATGCTCAGAACGCCTGATGGGAAGGTCTGGCCTTATGCCACAGGCTCTAGCTTAACCACCACGTGGTTCGATCTTATTTTCGCGCAACCGGGTGCAGGTAAATCTGTGTTGATGAACACGCTCAATCTTGGGACAATCTTGGGCCCTGGACAATCCAAATTGCCCTATGTGGCGGTGATTGATATTGGCCCTTCAAGTGCAGGTCTTATTTCTATGATCAAAGAGGCACTTCCTGCCAATCGTAAACATGAGGCGGCGCATTATCGCTGGCAAATGAGCCCTCAATACGCGGTGAACCCATTTGATACGCAACTTGGGTGCCGTGAACCCTTAATGGATGAACGCGCTTATTTGATTGAGTTGATGATCCTTTTAACAACACCCCCAGGGCAAGATCGCCCTTATGACGGGATGCAGCAACTCGCTGGTTTGGTGGTTGATGAAATGTTCCGCTGGCGTGCGGATGGGAATGCCAATGCCGAACCGCGCCCCTATTTACCGCGCCTTGACAGCGATATTGATGAAGCCTTATCAAAACATAATATTCATTTGCCCACCGATCCATACTGGTGGGATGTGGTTGATAAATTCTTTGATCTTGAGGAATATCATCTTGCCAATCTGGCACAACGTCACGCGGTGCCCGTGCTTGGTGATGCCATCACAGCCGCCCGTCGTCCTCAAATTCGCTCACTTCTAGAGGACACACAAATTGGCAATAGCTCAGAAAATGTTATCAATGCGTTTGAACGTATGATCACTTCGGCCATTCGTGAATATCCAATTTTATCCGCCGTCACAAGATTTGATATCGCTGGCGCGCGCGTGTGTGCGCTTGATTTGATGGATGTATCACCACAAGGGGACGAATCCGCAGATCGTCAAACCGCGATTATGTACATGTTGGCGCGTCACTGTTTGATCCGTAGCTGGTGGGTGAATACGGACAGTCTACGCCAAATCCCTGAAAAATATCAGATGTATCACGAACTTCGTATGCGCGATATTTCTGAAACCCCCAAACGTCTTTGCTATGATGAATTTCATCGCACATCCAAATCTAAATCTGTGCGTAATCAGATTATTCGTGACGTACGAGAAGGTCGTAAACGCGGCGTACAAATTGTTTTATCCTCACAATTATTGGATGATTTTGACAAAGACATGGTCGATTTGGCCACAGGTGTTTGGATTTTGGGTACGGCCATCTCTGATAATGCGGTGGACGCCGCCCAAGACCGCTTTGGCCTTTCCAACACAGGGCGCAACATCATTCGTTATCGCCTCACGGGACCCCGTTCTGGTGGTGCGCCGTGTCTATTCGTGCTCGGTTCTAATGAGGGTCGCTACGAACAACATCTTATCAACACGCTGGGCCCCATTGAATTATGGGCGCTCTCTACATCCACCGAAGATGTCGCCATTCGTGATCGCCTTTATGCCAGATTGGGCGCACGCCGCGCCCGTCAAATGCTCGCTGCCAGTTTCCCTGGTGGATCAGCACGACCAGAGATTAAACGCCGCGTGATGTCGCGCTCTGAAAAAGGTGAAATTCACGCCGCCGCCACATCCGAAGTGATCAAAGAAATTGTCGAGGAAATCGTGGCCGCATCCGAACGTCAAGCCCATGCCGCCGCGAATATTGGTGCGCCTCCTGAACCCGTTCCAGCCCCCATTAAAAAACCAAGCTTCAAAAAAGAAGCCGATGAAGAGTGATGGTGCTTAACCATGGTGGATGATAATCAAAATGCGGTTAAACCATCTCCATTTTTCACATGGCTCAATAAGAATGGCTGGGTGATTTGGGTCGTATTTTTATTGATCGCTGTCGGGATTGGGTATGCGATTTATAACGCTCAAAAGCCCAAACAAGGCGGCACTTTATATGGTGTATGCAAAACGCTCATGGATTTTGAATATCAATACCCATTCACGTTTGATATTTTGAGTGTGAGCGAAGGTCGCCGCGATGTGCGTATTTTTATGGCTGAAACCAACAGTTTTGGTCAAGAACGCATCATCCAAGTCGATTGTGATTTTTCTATGAACAATAATAAACTATTGCTCGCGCGTCTCACGCTTGATCGCAAAGCCGTGCCCGATGAAAAAATTGAGTATTATAATCGCATCGTACCAACGCTCGCATCCATGAGTGACACGCTGAACCGTGACCTCCCCAAACCATTACCAAAATCATTACAAGAATTAAAACGTTAATTTTTTTATTGACATATCGTGTATATTCTCATATCGTTTGCATGATAGGAGTAAATATATGACAAAAGAAAATACTAAAACATCGCTTTTAACGGCACTTGAATTTGGAAAAACTGGTTTAATGTGCTTAACGGCTTTAGCTATAGGGTCTATGGTAACGCTTACAGGACTTGATTTATCAATGTCCACTTTTGACTTTACTAAAGAAGTTTACCAAAATCAGGGACTGGCTCAGGCTGCTCTTCCTGCACTCGTTTCCTCAATATTTTCGGTTTCAACTTATGTAGTAGGCAAGGGTACAGCCGCTGTCGTTAGATCGAATTACAAGAAATTGAAAAACATTGTTGAAGGTGACTCATATCAAACAAGACTACCGTCACCGTCACTTGGCTAATATCCCATTGCGCGTTTCATGAAGAACTCTTTTATGGGCTTTATGCGCGCCACTGATTTCAATCCAAAACGACGCGCTAATTTTATGGGCGCGAGCTTTGACCCAAACAATTTATTCATTTGATCAGTAAACACCATCATGCC
>JBBKXB010000067.1:0-16394 GCA_037969255.1 Bdellovibrionales bacterium
TTTAATTTGGCGCGCAGACCGTCCAAATCGCTGGCTTGGTGGTAAAAACCACGCTCGATCATAATATCAATAAAATCACTACTCATAATTGGCACTTTACCCCATCGCGCGCCTATTGCAATATGCGTATTATGAGTAGCGCACCACAAAAAGTAATTGGTCTAATGTCGGGTACATCGATGGATGGGATTGATGTGGCGGTTTTGGAAACAGATGGAGCGCTCCATAACAAACTTTTATATTCTAGAACATACGAATATCGCGCAGACATTAAAGCGCGTCTTAAAAAAGCATTGGGCAATAGAAACTTAGACGAAAATAAAAAACACGATTTGGAAGATGCCATCACCCGTGACCATGCCAAAGTCTGTGAAGAGGCGCTCGCGCTATTTGACGATATTAAACTTATTGGCTTTCATGGACAAACCATTTGGCATGCACCGCAAGATGGGAAAACATGTCAATTGGGGGATGGAAACCTGTTGGCGCATCTCACGGGTTGCCAAGTCATATATGATTTCCGCAGCGCGGATATGAAAGCGGGCGGCCAAGGCGCGCCATTATTGCCTATTTACCATCACAAACGCGCGGTTGAATCTGACAAACCTCTGGCGGTGCTTAATATTGGCGGTGTGTCTAACATCACCTACATTGATCAAGATGTAAAAGATATTATAGGTTTTGATTGCGGGACGGGTAACGCTCTCCTTAACGATTGGGTCACATATAAAACGGGTGAAATTATGGACGCTGATGGGCGTTATGCCAGCGCAGGAAAAATTGATCATGAATGGGTTAATACCCAAATGGGATTGGATTATTTTAATCTTAAACCGCCTAAATCACTGGATCGCGATGCGTTTAATTTTGATGATAAAAAAGAAAAATGGTCACTAAATGATGGCGCGGCCACGCTCACATATTTTACCGCTCAAAGCATAAAACGCTCGTGTGAACATTTGCCTTCCTTACCAAAAACGCTTGCAGTCACAGGTGGTGGTCGCCGCAACCCCGTACTGATGAACTATATTCAAGACTTATTGCCTGATACCAACGTCATGGCTGTAGAAGAGTTGGGATGGGACGGCGATGCGCTTGAGGCCGAAGGGTTTGCCCATTTTGCCATGTGCTATATCAATAAAACACCCATCACTTATCCCAACATCACAGGATGCAACGCCCCTGTCATTGGCGGACAATCTTCATGAGCATCAAATTAGCGAGTGATAAAACGGCAATTGCCGAGGCCATTCATCACCTTAAAAATGGCGATATTGTCGCAGTGCCATCAGAAACGGTTTATGGATTGGCTGCCGATGCTTGTAATCAAGACGCCGTTGCCAAAATATTTGAGGCTAAAGGTCGTCCATCTCATAACCCCTTGATTGTCCATGTGGCCACGATTAAAGACGCGAGCAAACTCATTGAGATGAATGATGATGCCCGTGCGCTCGCGCAAAATTTTTGGGCGGGCGGATTAACCATCATCGGTAAATTAATTGATAAAAATATCGCACCCAACGTCACGGCTGGATTAGAAACATTAGCGGTTCGTGTGCCCGCGCATCCCGTATTTCAAACATTATTAAAAGAATTTGGAAAACCTATTGCCGCGCCCAGTGCCAACGGCTCGGGACGGTTAAGTGCCACCAGTCCACAAATTGTTAGTGATACTTTACATGTGCAACCCGCGCTTATTTTGGCGGGGGGCATAAGCACGGGCGGGTTAGAATCAACAATTATTGATTGTTCTGGTGAAAGGCCAGCCATTCTTCGTTATGGGATGATTTCTAAAGAACGGATAGAAACGGTGATTGATTATTTGGATGACAAAGTCGCGCTCCAAAAAAATCAAACACCAAAAAGTCCAGGGCAATTGCTCCGCCACTATGCTCCCAATACATCTATACGATTAAACGCCGTGGATGTGAGAGACAATGAAGCTTTACTCGCTTTTGGATCCCTTAAATTTATGGCGCATAAAATGGGTGGATTTGCGAAAGATACATTACCGAGCACTCATCTTAAAAATCTATCTGAAGAGGGTGATTTGGACGAGGCTGCGCATCATCTATTTGCTTACTTGCACGATCTCGACAAATTAAACGTGGCTTCTATCGCCATTATGCCGATTCCAAATGATGGCATTGGCCAATCTATCAATGATCGTCTCACTCGCGCTTGTCAGGCGCAAAAAATGACATAGATCAGAGATGTAATGAACGAAACACTAATCTATAATACACAATTTAAAGACCTTCCCAATGTCCTCCCCGTATTTCCATTGGAAGGTGTGTTGTTATTGCCCAACGGACAATTACCCCTCAATATTTTTGAAGCGCGTTATATCGCCATGGTTGACGAGGCTTTAGCCACCAATCGCATGATTGGCATTATCCAACCAAAACCTGATCATATTTTACAAAATGGCGCGCGTGACTTACAAACCATTGGCTGTATGGGGAAGATAACGCAATTCCAACATTTGCCAGATAACCGTTATATGATTGTGCTCAAGGGCATGTGGCGATTTGAATTGAATGGAGAACTCGAACATAAGAACGGCTTTCGTCAAATCACGCCTAAATGGAAAGATTTTGAAGATGATATTGAAGAGCCAAAATGTTTAGATTTAGACCGCAATAAACTCCATGATTTAATGGAAGTTTACTTGAAACAAAATAACCTAGAGGTCGATTGCTCACAATTCGAGGGTGCTGATGACACGCAACTGATCACCGCTTTGTCCATGATTTGTCCGCTTGCGCCTATGGATAAACAGGCTTTGTTAGAAGCGCATTGTTGTAAAACACGCGCTGACTTGTTCATGGCGATTGTTGAAATGGCTGTGCACGACCATAAACAAAACTCGATACACTAAACCTCATATTTTAATGGACGTATAAGTCAAAATCTTTACTATCAAGCGCGTTATGAATATGAAGATCGAACCGCGCGTCTTGTGCATTGGCAATTTTGATGGCGTCCATCGCGGGCACCAAGCCATTTTGGAACAAGCTAAATCTATTTCCCCCCACGTGATTATTTTAACGTTCGATCCGCATCCAAAAATTATATTCAATCCCGAAACAGCGCCGTTTTTAATCAACAGCACCAACCAAAAGCATGATTTATTGCGCACATATGGCGCGCGTGAAATCACAAGCTGGCCATTCTCGCTTGATCTAGCCGCCGTTCCAGCCTCCGTTTTTGTTGAGGAAGTTATCATCAAACAAATCAAACCTGATCATATTCTTGTCGGCGCTGATTTCCGTTTTGGTAAAAACCGTGACGGTGATCCCACGCTCCTTGACGATATGAGCAACAAAGGCCGCTTTGAAACACATATCATTGAGGCCATTATTGATGATCGCGCGATGCGTTATTCTTCTAGTCGTGTACGCGAGGCTTTATCTCGCGGTGATATTAACCGCACCACGACGATTCTTGGTCATCCATTTTACATTGAAGAAATTGTGATTGACGGCGACAAGCGCGGACGTGAAATGGGATTTCCCACCGCCAATCAAGCGCGATCCCCGTATATGATTTTGCCAAGCTATGGGGTTTACGCGAGCTATGCACACATTAATGGTAAACGTCACAAAGCTTGCACCAATGTGGGCATCCGCCCAACATTTAAAGTTAAAGACCCATTGGTAGAAACGCATATTTTTGATTTCGATGGTGATTTATACGGACAAAATTTGCGCGTGGAGCTTGTTCAAAAACTACGTGGTGAGGAAAAATACGATCACCTTAACGACCTCATAAAACAGATAACTATTGATTGCCAGAACGCCAGAGAATTGTTAACCTCCTAGGTCTTATGACACAAAAATATACAGCTGACCTCGTTAAGGAATCCGTGTTCCTTCCCACAACTGAATTTCCTATGCGTGGCGACTTGCCAAAGCGAGAGCCAGAGATGGCCAAAACTTGGCGTGATATGGGGTTGTACCAGAAGCTCCGCGCTATGAGCCAAGGCCGTCCAAAATTCGTTCTCCATGACGGCCCGCCTTATGCCAATGGTCATATCCATATTGGACATGCCGCCAATAAAACACTCAAAGATGTGATTAATAAATACAAGCAAATGCAAGGTTTTGATGCGCCGTATGTCCCAGGTTGGGATTGTCATGGTTTGCCGATTGAATGGAAGATCGAAGAGAAATATCGCGCAGAAGGAAAAGGTAAAGGCGAAGTACCAGCACTTGAATTTCGTAAAGATTGCCGCGAATTTGCTGGTCATTGGGTGGAAGAGCAAAAGAAAGGTTTTGAACGCCTTGGTGTGATCGGTGATTGGGACAAACCTTATTTGACAATGACGAATGAGGCCGAGGCCGCAATTTTAAATGAAGTGCATAATTTCGTTCGGAACAAAAACCTGTATCGCGGTGTACGTCCCGTGCTTTGGTCTGTTGCCGAAGGCACAGCCTTGGCAGACGCTGAAGTGGAATATCAAGAAGTAAAATCTCCCGTGATTTATGCGATGTTTAAGGTGAAATCATCAGGCGTCACTGAATTAATTGGCAATGACGTTGTCATTTGGACAACAACGCCGTGGACAATTCCTGCTAACCGCGCGGTGGCATACGGTAATGATATTGAGTATGCACTCTATGAAGTGAGCGCGCTTACGGATGATAATAAAATCTCTACCGTCGGGACAAAAATTCTCATGTCTCCGTCCTTGATTGATACGGTCAAAGAAAAATGCAAGATCTCTGAACTCAAAGAACTAAAACGTTTCAATGGTAAGGATCTTAACGGCACTGTGTTGGCCCATCCACTCGCCTCTATTGGCTTTGATTATGATGTCCCTATGCTCGCTGGCGATCACGTGACTGACGAAGCAGGAACAGGGTTTGTTCACACCGCACCAAGCCACGGTGAGGACGATTTCCGCCTTTATAAAAACCATGAGACGACTAAAGATTTACCTGTGCCCGAAACCGTAATGGCGGATGGGCGTTACCATAAAGACATGTCTCATTTTGGCGGCATGGAAGTGATGACGAGCGATGGTGATTTTGGCGAGGCCAATGGGCAATCTATTAAAGCACTTATGGAAGCGGGCACCTTGCTCGGCAAAGGCTCAATGCGCCATGATTATCCACATAGCTGGCGCTCGAAAAAACCACTGATTTTCCGCACCACGCCACAATGGTTTATCGGTATGGATGGCCCTGATAATTTGCGTCACAAAGCCTTGGCCGAAATCACGCAGACAAAGTTTATCCCAGAGGCAGGACGCAAACGCCTATCCTCTATGGTTGAAAATCGTCCCGATTGGTGCATCTCGCGCCAACGTGTATGGGGCGTCCCGATTGCCTTTTTCACGCATAAAGACACAAATGAAATTTTACGTGACGATGCAGTACTCGCTAAAATTCATCAAAGTTTTCTAGAGCATGGCTCTGATATTTGGTTTAAAAATGATGTGAATTATTATCTTGATGGTACGGTGCATAACCCCGATGACTATCAAAAAATCACGGATATTTTGGATGTATGGTTCGAATCTGGATCAACGCATGCCTTTACATTAAACCGATCTGAAATTGACGTTGACCAAGCTGACCTTTATCTTGAAGGCTCTGACCAACATCGTGGGTGGTTCCAATCTTCATTACTCGAGGGCACAGGCACGCGTGGTCACGCGCCGTTTAAAGCCGTACTCACACATGGTTATGTTTTGGATAAAGATGGCTATAAAATGTCAAAATCAATTGGCAATATCATCGCCCCCGATGAAATATTCAACCAATATGGCGCGGACATTCTACGCCTATGGGCGGTCACGGCGGATTACGAAGCCGACACACGTTTTGGTACTGAAGCCATTAAAGGCACGTCTGATATTTATCGTCGTCTTCGTAATACATTGCGTTTTTTGCTTGGCGCAGTAGATGGCATCACCACCGATGAAATCATTGATCTGACCGACGCGCGCGTGCCCGAATTGGAACGCTATATCATGCATAAACTCGTCACGCTAGAAACTCAGATTTGGGAATGGTTAGAGAATTATCAATTTGGTAAAATCATGCACGCGGTTCATCATTTCTGCTCCATTGATCTATCATCATTATACTTTGATATTCGCAAAGACCGCCTCTATTGCGATCGTTCTGATTTGTTCGAACGCAAAGTCACGCGCACAGTGATGCTTTATATGTACGCCGCCCTCACGCGTTGGTTGGCTCCTGTTCTATCATTCACAGCCGAAGAAGCATGGGCGCATCGCCCACGCGGTGTACTCAAGGAAGATCAACAACCATCTGTCCATATGCTCACATTATCGCCGTGGTTTGATAATGATATGAACACAATTAAAAATAGTGAGTTACATGCAAATGATGCGTTTGTAACGCGTTGGGAACGTCTTGAAATTATCCGTGATGCAGCGCTTAAATCACTGGAGATCGCTCGCAAAGACAAAGTCATTGGCAGTTCATTAGATGCTAACATTACGATCTCTGCTCCCGACGCAGAAGATTTCAAAGATATTGATTTCGCGGAAATTTGTATCACGTCCCAAGCAACATTAGTGACGGGAGACAAACTTTTCGTTGAAGTTGGGCTTGCCAGCGGAGAGAAATGCGAACGTTGCTGGAAAACTTTACCCGAAGTTCAAGATTATGACGGCGTAAAATTAACGCCTCGTGACAAAGATGCGCTGGATCATTATGCGAGCATGCCGCGCAAAGACTCGGCGGCTTAAATGACGAAACTCTACGACGATCAAAATATATTTGCCAAAATATTACGAGGCGATATCCCTAATAATAGGGTGTTAGAGAATGCCTATGTGCTTGCCTTCCATGACATTGCTCCCAAAGCGCCCATTCACATTGTGCTTATCCCAAAAAAATCCTATGTAGATGCAGATGATTTTGGCGCACACGCTAGTGATGCGGAGACCAAGGCCATGTTCCAAGCCATCACCGACATCGTGAAGAGTGAAAATCTAATGGATGGTTACCGTCTTATCGCCAACACTGGCGTTCACGGCGGTCAAGAAGTTCCCCATTTTCACATGCACATCCTAGGCGGAGAACCTATCGGAAAATTACGCGGTTAATGTAATCTTACTCAGGACACGCTTCCATTGCATCTGGTTTTTTAGCGTTAACAGAAGATGAACAATACCCGCTGGCTTTGCCATTTTCATTCACCGCACCACCCGCACTTTGCGCTTGTTCAAGCGCCGCAATATCACCAGAGATAGCGGTGATGGTGTTTGTATTGTCTGGCATAACTCCATCGAAATTGACCAAACCAAATTGAGGTGCTCCCATACCTAGTGCGGCCAATCCATCGCGTACGCAACTGTCACTATATAATTTGTTATGCATACGTTCGGCTGCCTGTTTTATTGTTAATGGTTGCGAGCAACTGCTACTCGTACAATACAAACCCCAGTTATTTTTTAAATCTTTTAACGGCAATACGGTGAGCATTGATGCGTTAGGATCCCTTGCAAGCGCGTTTAAAAATTGAGCACCACCACCTGAACCTAAGTTATGGACAGCATATGTGGCTACGCCCGTTGTATCTAAGCCTGCACCATTAAGTGCATTGCTTATGGCTGGATTTCTTGAATGATTATTAGCTGACAAATTATGCGCTTTGGCTAGTAATAAGGACACACCTACCATAGACCCCCAATGTTTTTTATCGGTTGGTGATGGTCTTCTAATTCCACATAAAGACTCTCTAAATTGTAAAAACTGCTGTCTGATGTCCCTATCTGGAGTCACTCTTGGTGAAACAAGACTATTGGCTGAGACAGTTGCGCCGCACCCCCCGAGCTGGTTAATTAAGTATTGTTTATTTGAACCACTCACAAGATTTGCCCATGTTTTATCAACAATTTGTGCGGCACCATAGGCCGTACAACCACTACAAGGTGCGGATACTTTATACGTTCCATCACATGAGGCCTTATGAGATTGTTCTGATCCACAACTATTTTCTACATTCAACATACCAAGCATGGCTTGAGTTTGTGCAGGGTTACCTCGTGTCATTGCGCCAATGGCTTGAAACATGTTTTGTCGATTTGTTTCCTTGCAATTGGCCACTTGTACAAAATAATCTTTGGCAAAGATGTTTGTATCACTTGGATTATAACAAGCTTGCGCTGCGCCAATGGCGGCGGCGTGCGCCGTGAAAAAAGGCACACATATCAAGCACATTAAGAGAGGTAAAAATCTCATCACTTATTCCCCTTCATGGTCGCCATGCATAGGTTCTTCATTGCCAATTGTCTCCCAATATGCATCTTCTTCCAAACCACCGCGCGGGCATTTGCCATTTACAGATGTTGAACAATATCCACTCGTTTTTTTGCCGTCATTTAAGGCGCCACCTTCATAACTTGATAATGCAATAAGGTTTTGATCAATAGCAGCAATATTACCACCAAGGGCAGACAATTGCGCCGTATTCAACTGTGGTGCGGGACCATCACCAAGCCAATCCTTAGGATTTAGAGCCAATCCATCTTTTCTAATTTCAAAATGTAAATGACACCCTGTGCTATTACCTGTGGTGCCAACTGTTCCTATCACTTGTCCTCTTGTTACTGTAGATCCACTACTAACACTCATACTTTGTAAATGCATGTATTTTGTCATGTATCCCTCACCATGAATTATCTCTATCAAATTGCCTGCATTACCAGAACTACTGGCAGATTTTACTTTTCCATTGGCTGAAGCCACCACAGGCGTTCCGCAAGGTGATCCATAGTCTAAACCTGCATGATTAGAAGATGCGCCGGCTTTGGGGGGTTTTCTATTGCCGAATCTAGAGGTTATGGGTCCTGAAACTGGTGTAGCTAGAAAACGAGATTGTGAACAGTTACCATTCGCACCACACGCTAACTGCCCTTGGGGAGGAGTGGCGGCCACGAAATGAAGCATACGATTCCACAACGAGCTGGTGTTTTGTGCTTTTGGTTTGATATCAAGTGTGTATTTTTCAACTTTACGCACGGCGTTTTCAAATTTGATGTATTTCAATCCGCCAATGCTACCGCGGGTGCCGATGGCTTTACCCATGAATCCTGATGGGTTGGTTTGTGCTTTTGATATGTTGAAATCACATAAAATCGTGACGCGAGGATCAAATTGTGCGTCATCCTCAAGACCATAAATAATATATTGTTTTAAGATATCATGCGCCTCGTTACGGCATTGATCTGGTACGCCAACGGAGCGGAATGTGTAATCAATCGACCCGCGCACTGGCACATCTTTGATGCCCACCATATTGCCCACGCGCGCAAGATACGTTGTTGGGCTAGCATCGGCATAATGCATTGAAAAACCAAGTAAAATAGCCCCCAAGATTGCGGGCAACATCATATATTTAAATTTTGATATCAATTCACGCACGTATTCGCCTCACACCCTTATGACTTATTGTTTACAAGCCTTATTTATTATTAATCTCTAGAATATCATATTTTCCGCTATTTTACAAAAAAATAACGCATTGACGATCATTTTAAAGAGAGTGGAATGTTAGTAGCTAACTTGTTGAACTGTGGTTTCAACGCTACTTTTTTGCGAATCTTTGAATTGCTTTTGGATACGAGCAACCTCGGCTTTAAAGCGTGTCTTATCGCCGCCAACAAGCTCTATACCACCGCTCATTTTAAGACCGTTTGGATTAACTTGCTTGCCACCTTGAATGACCTCGTAATGCAAATGTGGACCTGTTGAACGGCCTGTTGTGCCGACATAACCAATAACATCGCCCTGTTGGACACGTTTACCAGCGCGCATACCCTTGGCATAACCTTGCATGTGGGCATACGCTGTTTTATACCCACCAGAATGGCGGATCATAACGTAGTTACCATAGGAGCTAAAAGGCCCCGCTTTTTCAACAACACCGTCACCAGCCGCATAAATCGGTGTGCCACGTGAGGCCGCAAAATCAACACCTTTGTGCATTTTAGAATAACCAAGAACGGGATGACGACGCATGCCAAAACCAGAGGATAGACGCGCGCCGTTAATAGGTGTTTTCATCAAGAGGCGTTTACCGCTTTTACCATCTTCTGTGTAAAAGCTTTCACCGCCATCCTCAGTTTTAAATCGGTATAAAGAAACGCGTTTGGCACCAAGCTCAAGTGAAGCATAGACAATATCACCTGGGACTGTTGCGGCGCCATCAATCGTTTGACGACCATTATAAAGAACTTCGACCTTATTTTCTTGACCCGCACGAATATCACGTTGGAAATCAACAAAATGACCAAATGGTTTTAGGAAATTGCCGACCAATGCTTTAGGAACACCAGCTTTGCGCATGCTTTCGTACACAGACCCATTAATTGTCAACGCGTGTGATACCACAACATCTTGCATAGGTGTTTCAACGGCTTTGGCTATAACGTTGCCGCCCGCGCTTGCCACGCGGTAATGTTTGAATGGGCTAACTTTGAAATCCATACCCTTAAAGATTTTTTCGCCATCGGGTTGTACCATAGCTTCCACGCTTAAGCCTTGTCCCGCTTTAAGTTTACGTGGGTCAAACCCTGCCTCTTGTAGTCCTGACGTGATGGCGGTGCGATCTTTACTGCCAATATCGGCGCGTTCCAACACATCTGATAATGTATCACCGCTTTCAACGCTATAGGATGCTTTACGCAAATATGGCCCTTTTGGTAAAATAGGCTCAAGTTTGGCAATGCTGGCCGCGTTAAATGTTGATGTTGAAAGATTCTCAACGGTTGCAAATTTGTTATCAATCACTGATGAAAAGGCGATCGCGCCTTGGCTGCCAATTGAGGTGGCGATGTTATTCACTTGGTAAAATAAAGGCGCGCCAACGGCCACAGCCACAATAACGACGGGTAACGTAACGCGCATACGCCAGTAACCATTTGATGTTTTTAAATTGCGGTCACGTAAAAACGGTAAATTCCTTTGAATCGTGCACCAAACAGTCCTCAAATCTTTATGATTTTTGAGGATTAAACGTCCTGATTGCACACCACTCTTTTTAGAAGGGCTATTAGTCTTCAGTTTTATAGTCATGAATTCCTTGTGTATTTGAATAAACGATTATAGCTTTTGTTTGTACTACGGGCGAGACCCGAGCGTTTGTGATAAATATCCGCTAAGGTGATTTGTAGCGAACATACTACCATAAAATCAATGGTTTTTATATTTCCATAAATTATATTTCTTGTTATAAGGCCTGTTTTTAAGGGATTTTCTCATATTATATAAAATACTGCGCTAAAATTTAGGAATTTTTTAACCTTTTTAGGCATACTTAAAAGAAATAAAAGGAAGACGATGATAAAAGAACTCGCAACTATGGCTCTCGTGGCAGTCGTAACGACCAGTATTTCGAACCATTTTGGTTCGGTGTTGGGCGCGGCGCAAGATATCCAAGCTGTTTATACCAAAGCTGGTATGGTGGTCACACAGCCACAAGGTTTTGATTTAATGGGTAGCGTTTCGGAACACACAGCGCGCCTTGAAGGCTTTGGCCGTAAAATGACGCAAGTGGCGTCCAGTCAAAACATTGGTCCTTTTGGCGTCAACACTGGAGCCACACTTTATAATAAATAAAAATAATAAATAAAATATTCTTCTTATTTTACAAAAAAATCTTGCATTTTTAGATAATTATGGTAAAAAACCGCCATGAGCGATATGTTACACGAATTCAAAGACAAAGCGAAAATACTACCAATTCATGAATTGGTCGGCCTCCTAAATCAAAAATTTGAAGTTCAAGACTTTGGCACACGAGATCTGAATTCTTTGATCATCGTTTTAAAAAACAATCAAACTTTTTTCAAAAAAGATGTTTTGAATAACTTTCTTGATAATTTTATCAAATATACTGACGCTCTTAAATATAAAAAAAAAGACAATGTGCCTTTCCAACAATTAGCGCTCTTATCGAACTTAATTATAAGTGGTGTGAACGAAATTACTGATAAAGAAACAGGTGTCACTTACGATGCTCTTGGTAGTATTGCTCGCTTCGCAACGGTAGATAAAAATGGTATGGATTTTTGTGTTGAGCGCATGAACGTCGAACTCAGTAAAAACAATCCTATGTCTTTGGCGTATTATCATGACAAGCTCGACTCTCTTCCTAGCGTGTCACAAACAAAAGCTAAAATTTTCGATAGAACATCCTCGATTGGCTCAGCGATTAAAGCCTCAGTTGCTAATGCTGTTGCGTTGTGTGCCACGCAAGCGCAAAATCTCAAACAATCGATCTTTAAAAAATTGCGTAATGGTATTGATTTTGTAAAGACAGCCAGAGCTGAACACGAAGCATTATTCACCAATGAACCTCTACTACGAGATTATTTTGAGGATATGTCTGATGTGTTCCCACCAGTTGAAGTGGTGCCTGTTAAAGGTGTTAAACCTGCATTTGAACCGATATCACCGCCTGAACAAGTTGTTCCATCTATAATAGAAGATTTAGTAGAGGATTCTGAACCCACACAAGAAGAGCCTTTAAAACGGACGAGAAGAAGACGTCAAACACCAGCTTATGGTCAATTTTATTACGGGGGACAATATAGAGATCAAGATAAACTATCCAACCGACTAACATCCCTTCTAGATCGGACATGGAAAATATGGGTGCCATCGTTGGTGGCTGGATTGGTGGGTGCCATCGTCCTAGTTAGTGCGCATGTTAATAAGGCTCCAGAGTATGATTATTATGGTGATGATAACAATGCTAGTGCAGCCTTTAATGATGCAAGCGCTGTGGACACTCCAAACAGCATGGAAAAAACTATCCAGAAGTTGCAGGCCAAAAATGCCGCCGAAGCAAAAGTCAGTTACGAGCGATTAAAAGGTCAACGCGATGCAGGATTAAATCGATTCAATGATGCCGCTGAGACTGCAATCTATGGCAAAACAATTAAACAGATTGAATCTGATTATGCCGCGGCCAATAAACTAACTTATACTGACGCAGAATATAAAGAATTTGGCGGTGACGCTATTGATAAAGAGCCCGTAAAGCTGGCATCTAAATCAATCACGAAGAAAACTTACACACCCAAAAATGTCAAAGTGACATTCCAAGAAAAAGCTACCACTCCTTATCATGCTGATCCCGAAACGGGCTATAATGCAAAACAATGGAGCAATTATGATGGTGCTTATAAAGGGTTTGACGCCACATCATTAATTAATATCGCCAGTAAATTAGATATTATGGACAACACAACTAACACAAAAGACAGCTACATTACTAAATTCACATCCTGCACACCCAAAACGGAATGCCAAAACGAGTTGGTACAAAAAATCTTGAGCCGTGATTCAGCGCTTAGGTACGAAGTTGCGGTGACAGCGCCCACGTTAGACTTAAAATAAGGATAAACGCGCCCAATTGATGCGTGGCGGCCACGTGCAAGTGCACATTGGTTAAAAGCGTTGTGATACCAAGCAATGGCTGAATGATCGACATGATCAATACCGCGATAAATGGCGCTGTCCAGCCCTGATGTTTGATACCTCGCACCGCAAAAGCCAACGCCATCACACCCGCGGTAACCCCTAACCAGCGATGGATGAATTGTACCGTAGCATGGTTTTCAGATACATTGATCCACCATGGTTTCATCGACATGCCCTCGCTCGGGAACAACCCAGCGCCCATGTTTGGAAATTCGTTGTAAATCATGCCTGCATCAAGCCCTGCCACAAACGCACCATAGGTAATTGTTATAAACACCATGATCCATGTCGCGCGCCCATGAGCCCGTAAGCTCTTTGGGATATCATATGTTTTATTCAATAATTGTACCGCCCATTTCAACGCGATCACGGCAATGATAACAGCGAGCAATAAATGTGCCCCAAGACGATAATGCGACACGGCGGGGTTATCCACCAAACCGCTCGCAACCATGAACCAACCCATCACGCCTTGCGCTGCGCCCAACGCCAATAATCCAATAAGTTTTTTCTTATAACCACTTGGGATACAATTCTTGAGCCAGAAAAATAATAATGGAATGGCATATATTAAACCGATTAACCGCGCCCAATTGCGGTGAAACCACTCCCAAAAAAAGATGGTTTTAAATTCGCTTAATTCCATACCCGCATTGATCTGTTTATATTGAGGACTGGATTGATAGGCTAAGAACTCGGCGTTCCAATCAGCGTCATTAGATGGATACACCGCCCCGCGCACAGGTTCCCAATAGGTAATGGATAACCCCGATTCCGTGAGCCTCGTCACCGCCCCAATCACAGCTTGCCCTACGACCATGAACACAATGATCAATAGCCATGTGGCAATAGTTTTAGAGCGGGCGGATGTAATATTATTCATGTGTCTTGATTAATTTAGGCCGAGATGGCACATAAGTCACTATGTCTTTCGAAGCAAATTTTGAAGTTATCGCTCCGCCCGCTGTGGGGGAAACACCTGATGCGATACAAACGGATGTGATTATCATTGGCGCGGGCCCTGTGGGTCTGTTCGCTGTGTTTGAATTAGGTTTGCTTGATATCAAAGCGCATTTGGTGGATATTCTTGATCGACCAGGGGGGCAATGTGCCGAGCTGTATCCTGAAAAACCAATTTACGATATCCCAGCATTGCCAATTGTCACGGGACAAGGACTTACGGATGCGCTTCTTGAGCAAATCAAACCCTTTAATCCCAAATTCCATCTCCAACAAATGGCCAGTGAACTTAAAAAACTGGACAATGGACATTGGCAATTAAAGACCGACATGGGACGCATATTAGAAGCGCCCGTTTTAGTGATCGCCGCGGGTGGTGGGTCATTTATGCCCAAAAAACCGAATATTCCTGATCTTGATAAATATGAGGATAACTCTGTGTATTATGCTGTGCGTAGACGCGACGCATTCAAAGATAAAAAATTGCTGATCGCGGGTGGTGGAGACAGCGCACTGGATTGGGCGATTAATCTCACCGATGTCGCCTCTCACATAACCCTTATTCATCGCCGTGATGACTTCCGCGCGGCGCCCGATAGCGTGGCCAAAATGCGCGCTTTGGTCGAAGCTGGCAAAATGGATCTTGTAATCGGTGATATGAAAGAATTGATTGGTGATGCGCCCCATTTATCAGGCGTCAAAATTTTGGAAAAGGAAACCTGCGCAGAACGAATTATTGAGTGCGATAATCTGATTGCCTTTTTTGGTCTAACAATGAAGCTCGGACCTATTGCTGATTTTGGTCTCAATCTCCATGAAAACCTTATTCCTGTGGACACTGAAAAGTTTGAAACGAAGACGCCAACTATTTTCTCAATTGGCGATATTAATCATTATGCAGGAAAATTGAAATTGATCCTTTCAGGCTTTCACGAGGGCGCATTAATGTCGCAAGCCGCGCACGCGATTGTCTATCCTGATAAAAAATTACGCTTCCAATACACAACAAGTTCCAGCTCCTTGCAAAAGAAGTTGGGCGTTAAGTGATTATAATTTTAACGTTTGAGTGTTGACGAAACCCAATTGACCAATAGGCTCTAAGATTGATGGAGGGTCATAGTTTAGCGCGGTGGGCACAACCAAAGTGAGTGCGGCCAACGTGGCCACAAACCCTGTGGACACAGCCACTGGATTTCTGGGTTTTAGCGCTATAAAACTAGGAAATAATCCACCCGTTACAAGGGCTAAAAATATGCAAGTTAACTCGTTACTGACTTCGCTGACTATGGCTGCAGAAGACGCAGCGCCACACACAACGCCCAGTAAGAATGCCGACATACTACTTTTCGTTGGCGTTTCCAAAGCGTCCCTAAATTCACCCAAATCTGGCGATGTCATATAATCCATAGCACATAAATTAACAAACTCATTCTATTATGTCAATAATTATATGTATTCTTGTTTTATGCGTCAAAAAAGGGCATATGTTTAAACATGTTTAAACGCCTTGATTTCCCTATCCTCAAATGCGCCATCGTCGGCATGCGTCAATTAATGGCGGATCGCCTGTTTTTGGCGGCACTCATCAGCTTTCCCATCATAATGGGTTCGGGCGTATTAATCGCCTCCGATATTTTCAATGTCGAAGACAACGCCTTATGGCTTGGCATTATCAAAGTGCCCGATGATTTTGTTAAAGGGATCACCATTGCTGTGTATGTACGATATTTATTGTTCAAACAACTGCCAAGCGATGCCATCAAACACGATGATGCACAACGTGCTATTGCGACATCCACAATTTTATTCACCGTCCTAGGCCTTTTGTTCGCAGGAATCGTGGCTTTATTATCGAGCGTTATGGATATGCAACAACTCGAAGACGGTGCACAACCTGATGTTATATCCATCGTGGGAAGTGGTTTTGGGCTAATCGCGATTTTATGGCTGTTTCGTTATCAA
>JBBKXB010000068.1:0-5641 GCA_037969255.1 Bdellovibrionales bacterium
AGCGTCAGGAATACGGTCTGTCCAAGTTCTTTTGATAATAAAGATTGGATATCTTTTTGTGCGTCACTCATATATTGGCTGGTGATGACAATGGTATCAATGACAACTTCGTCTTTGCCTTTGAAGGCAATAGAAAAATTGCTAATTCTATTGGATTGATCTTGGAACGTGTTTTGAATTTCGGTTTTAACCGTTTTAGTCACAGAGGATTGAAACGCGATTTTCGAAAGAGACAAGCCAAGTGGAACAGACAATAAAATAAACACTATGAATATCAAAAGACTCTGCCACCATGTGTTGCTTGAACTATTATGCGTGCCAAATCCGTACCATTTGGCCAAGGCGGTTACGGTCAAAGAGATTGCCAATAAATTGGTCATGAATAAGAAAAAAGCTTTATAAGCGATGATCCATTGGAAGGTCGCCAAACCATAGCCCACAACGGCCAAAGGTGGCATTAAAGCGGTGGCAATCGCCACGCCTACAATGGTCGCACCTTTTTGTTTGATGGTCGCATAACCACCCGCAAGCCCAGAGAAAATCGCGACAAGTAAATCAAATAAATTGGGAGACGTTCGCGCTATGATTTCAGGTGTAGGATCAGTAATGGGAGAGACGGCCACAATGAGCGCCGAAATAGCGAGTGATAACAAAAATCCAATGACGATTGCTTTGAGTGATTTTTTGAGCTGAACCATATCCAAAACGCAAAAGGAAAATCCGAGGCACATGATAGGCCCCATCAATGGCGAGATTAACATCGCGCCGATCACAACCGCTGGTGAGGATAACAACAATCCCAAAATCGCAATCGCGCATGACATGGTGACCATAAAACCATAGCGCGGTGTCATGATACCGTCTTCTTCGACTAAATTTATGATCTCTTTATGATTAACGTCCGATACGAAATAGCGATTACGCAGTTTGCGTTGCCATCTCCACACGGCTTGCCATGTGGGTATTTCGTGAATGAATTTTTTTACATCTTGGGTCGGCGTGTTCATATCGGGTTTTTACCAGCGTATTACGCATTTTACAAGATGTTAGAATATTGAAGTTAACTCAATAGGTGGTCCTATTCTAAAGCGGTAATTTTTGAAGCCATTTTACAATATTTTGGGTTTTAGCGCTAAAGAGTTTTGATGTAAAATATGCCCCTGCAACGCGCTTATTAATCTCGCCCAAAGTGGGATAGGGAGCAATCATGTCTGTAAAGGCGTTTATTTTGAGTTTTGACGATATTGCCAATGCCCACACGCCTATGAGTTCACCCGCACCAGACCCAACAATTGAAGCGCCCAATATAACGCCTTTTTTATCCGTCACGACAAATATTTGACCTTTTGCTTTGCGCTCAGCAATGGCGCGATCATTGCCGTCAAATTTGGATGACACCACGTTTATATCATCGCCATATTTTTTGCGTGCGTCGTGCTTCGTCAACCCGACTTGTGCCAATTCAGGGTCGCAATAAGTGACCCATGGTAACGCTTTATAATTTGTTTTCGTCCATATCATTTTGAAACAAATTTGGCGAATGATAAGACCAGCGTGATAGCCTGCCACATGAGTGAATTGTGGTCCACCAGACACGTCACCAATTGCAAAAATATGGCGTTGATTGGTGCGCAAATGATCATCGACCTCAATTGATTTTTTAGTATATTTTACTTGTGCTATATCAAGGTTCATATTTTCAATATTAGGTGTGCGCCCCGTTGCCATTAATATATGCGTGCCTTTGATGATGCTTTTTTTGTTTTTTTTATCTAGAATATTGAGCGTGACGCCCGTTTTAGTGTGCTCAATATTTTGTATTTTTATGGTCTCGTATAAATCAATGCCTTCATCAATGAGCGTTTCGCGCACAATTTTCACATTGTCTTGATCATCGCGAGGTAGAATTTTACTCATATCAAACACACTGACTTTGCATCCCAATCGGCGATGGGCTTGAGCCATTTCAATCCCTATAGGCCCGCCGCCCACAATGATCAAATGTTTTGGCTGTTCCCGCAGATCAAATATGGTTTCATTGGTCAAAATTTTATCGTTGTCTAAACCAGTGATGGGCGGGATAAAGGCACGCGATCCCGTGGCGATAACAAAATACCGTGCTTGGATCGTATCTTTGCCTACTTTGATCGTATGTGGATCAATAAAATGTGCCGTATCTCGAATGACAGTAACGCCCAATTTTTCAAAACGGTCTTGAGAGTCATGAGGCGCAATAGTTTTGATGGTGTCAAACACATGATCTTTGACAGCGCTAAAATCTATATCTGGTTCATACGCTTTAATTCCCTTAATATCATCTTTGCGATGACTGTGTGCGCGTTTTCCAGCCGCAAGTAATGCCTTTGAAGGCACACAGCCCGTGTTAAGGCAATCACCACCCATTTCGCCGCGTTCAACCAACACAACTCTCAAGCCCAATTGTGAGGCGCCTGAGGCCACGCTCAGACCCGCCGACCCCGCGCCGATAATGCAAACCTCAAATTTTTTATCGAGAGACATAATTTAGCCTTTATTTCTATTTCTAACTTGTTTGTATAATGTGGGGAGAAGCGCGAATAATCCCAGCAATACAAACGCAAGCAATGTTTCAATGGACACAAGATCACTAAGTGATGTGATGTCGCCCAATTGTTCCCCTAAATTCACGTACACAAAACTGCCAGGGATAATGCCCAAAAATGTGGTCAGGACAAAAGCTCTGGTACGAACATTAAATAAGGCGGGTACAATGTTCACAAGCGCAAAAGGAAACAAAGGGACAAGGCGCATGAAAAACATATACCCGATGGCGTTATCACTCATGTTGCTTTCGACTTTTTTATATAATCCGCCCGCTTTTTCACGCAATGTTTGACCAAAAGAACTTCGCGCGATCAAAAAAATGATGGTGGCGCCGATTGTGGCGGCGATTACGACATACAAAGTGCCAAACCATTGACCAAACAAAAAACCTGATGTGAGTGTAAGCAAGGTTGCAATGGGTAAAGACAAAGCCACGCACACACAATATAATAGCATAAATCCAAGAACAGACATTATAGGATTTTGAGAAACGTAGGACAATAAAAGTTCTTTGTTGTCTTGTAAGGTGGCCAAATTAACCTTGTTATGCAGATCAAAGGCATACGCCACGCTCATTAGGGCAATAATAATAAATAATGGTAACCAGCGTTTCATAATTTTTAGCACAATATTGTTGCCTTCCTTAACACCATTACGGTGTCGTGAGCATAATAGTTACATACTCACGGGAAATTAGTAACGTTTAAAAAGCAGCGGCATTAAAACATAAAAACTTTTTTATATGCTAACGATCGTCTAAGATATTTTGATGCCTTTGAATTTATCCATTATTATACCAACGTTAGGGTATCGCTCTCTTTTTGATGAGGTGCTTGATGCTGTCAAAACAGTAAAGCCAGCAGAGATAGTCGTGATTGCCCCAAAGCATGATTATGTATTGGCTTCATTGGAAGTCAAAGAATTAATTAATTTTCAAGTGGGACCTAAAGGGCGCGGCGCGGCGCTTGCCTATGGCGCTGAGGTCGCCTCACAAGAGTGGCTTTTATTTGTGCACGATGACACAGTTTTGGCTGCTAACGCTCATGATGAAATTAAGAGATTCATCTCAGATCCCAACCATATCAATAAAGCGGGGTATTTTATATTTAAGCAGGATGAAGACCATATAAAGTCATGGCTTTTGGAAAAGCTGGTTATGCTTCGTAATATATTCCTCGCGCTGCCCTATGGCGATCAAGGCCTCCTTATTCATAAAAATTTATATCACCAATTGGGTGGATTTCGTATTGATTATCCAATGATGGAAGATGTTGATTTCATTTGTAAACTTGGACGCAAACGATTGGTGCGTTTGAATGCTCAAGCTGTGACATCGGCAGTGCGTTACCGCAACAGTTATCTCAAAAGAATTGCCCGCAATGCAAGATGTTTGTTTTTATATTTTAGTGGTAAAGATCCAATTGAGATTGCCAAAATTTATGAACAAGTGGTATAAAATTTGTAATGACAAAAAAACATTTTAACAGATTGGTTGGGCATAGAGGTGGCATTTCCTACTTACCTGAAAATAGTTTAGCCGCTTTTCAGGAAGCAGTAAAAATGGGCGCTTCATACATTGAGCTAGATATACATTTTAGCGCGGATGGAGAGCCAATGTTAATGCATGATAACGATACTAAAAGCATGACGGGCAAATCACATTTAATTTCTGAAACACAGTCTGACGTCTTAAAATCGCTTCGTTTACTTCATAACGGAAAAATGACAAAAGAGTTTATCCCTACATTTGCTCAAGTTTGTGAAGTGTTATCATCATCTGAAATAAATTTGATTATTGAATTAAAAGCGCCACAACAGAGAGATTTTAAGGAAGTTGATGTAACTAAGAAACTTGAGTTTATGGTTAGTAAAACTGTTAACCTACTAGAGCGCTATGGCATGGTAAATCGTGCGATCTTTTGTTCTCTTAATCAAGAAATAATGAGAATTGTTAACAGTGGTTATTCTCATCTCGGGATACAAACTATCTTTGCTGATATTAAAGACCCAGATAAATCAATTGAAGTAGCCAAGAATGAAAATTTTGATTTTGTTGGTATTCCAAAAGAACAATATTCGAAAACATTGATGGGGAAAATACGTCAATCTGGTTTAAAAGTATATCTTTTTACTATAGAAAACTCTCAACAGTTGGAAATGGCTTACAAAGATGGTGTTGATCTTATTCTGCCGCAATATTTAGACGCTTCTTATGTTAAAAGATGATAAATGTGAAATTGCTGTGGCTGTTTTTGTTAAAACACCTGGACTAACTCCTTTAAAAACTAGATTAGCCAGAGACATAGGAAATACCAAGTCAATCGATTTTTATTTATTAAGCCTTAAGTGCATTTCTCAAACTTTAAAAGAATGTAATATTACACCCTATTGGGCGGTTGCCGAAATGGATGCTTTAAATTCGTCTTTATGGAAAGATTTTCAAACAATTCACGTTGGTGAAGGAGATCTTGGACAAATTCAATCTCAGATTTATAATAAGCTTCTAAAAAAACATAAAAGAGTTATTTTACTAGGCTCTGATACGCCTCAAATATCAAAGACAAACATTGATAAAGCTATCAATATACTAATCGATAGCGAATTTGTTTTTGGTCCAGCTTTTGATGGTGGATATTATTTATTTGGAGGTCGTGCACCAATTAGTAACAAAACATGGCAGAATATAAATTGGAGTACAAACACAACATTGAAAGAGCTTCAATCTAAGTTATCGTATCAACCTAAATACCTTCAATACCTAACCGATGTGGATTCAAAGCAAGATCTCCATAAAATTATTAAAGAAATGCCCTCACAAAAATCTGTTTTTCAAAATGAAATTTGTGATTGGATACACAGTATGGTGAATGCTAGAAATTGAAACGTAGTTACAATAAACTATCTAATATCTCCTTTTTTGTTTTGATCAGACAGTTGAAATATAAATATTCAAACTTATATCATAGTCATGCGCTTAATATTTTCACTTTTTTCGGTAGCCGTTATTCTCTTCACACAACCAGCTTTGGCTGAGCCTAGAAGCACAGTCCTCGCGGGT
>JBBKXB010000069.1:0-5131 GCA_037969255.1 Bdellovibrionales bacterium
TGTGATCCATCATTATATAATGCCTTTAAAGCCTAGCAAAATCCACCCACCTTCCCTATATTATTAATATGAATGTGACTTTATCCGACAATGCCATAAAACGTCTTGAAACCTTGCGCACCAAACAAGGCAAAGACGCCTTGTATTTATGCGTTGTTATTGATGGTGGTGGCTGCCAAGGCTTTGAATATAGCTTTGATTTCAAAGAGTTAGCGAGCGATGGTGATCTATCCAAAAACTACGATAAAGTTGGTCTCATCACTGATCCCGCATCAATGGCGTTTCTTGATGGCGCCCAGATTGATTTCAAGGATGAACTTATTGGCACTAAGTTTGTGATCAATAATCCTAACGCCACATCAAGTTGCGGATGTGGAACAAGTTTTAATGTCGGTTAAGCGGCGGCAAAAGTTGGATTTTTATGGCCAAGCGTCATTTTAGCACTTAATTCACCACACTTAAATGGTTCTAATCCCTCTTTAACCAAGGTGTGATCTGGTAAATGTGTGATCGCCCTAGAAAGGACTCTACTAGACATCATTGTTTTATGAGGCGCGTTGTCTGTATCACAAATCGCTTCATAAGCACGTCCGATATTGTGAACACCTAATTCATAAGCCAATAATACAAACGCCAATGCAGGCGCGTCTTCTTCGCCCGTTTTATCATGAAACCATAATTCTAATCCGTGATGCCATGCCGACTTAGCCATACGCATAGCTTTATCAAGATCTTGTCTTGAATTTTCACCATTATGATGAGATGACAGATCAGCAATATTAGTAATATGAAGAATTTCCACATTTTCACCATATATAAATCTATGGTTTTGAATCGGCTCATCCAAAGATATAACGTGGCGCGTATAGCCACTGGCTAAGCCTTTTTTAGCCTCATCTGTTGATACAACCTTGAAGCTTGGAACAATTGACGACATAGTGAAACTCCTTTTAACTCTTATTATTATAGGTTTATACTTATGTCTATAAAGATCGCCAGCTGGAATGTCAATTCAATTAAAGCACGTAAAGAAATCGTGCTAAAATGGCTTGATGAAAACCCGATTGATGTACTGTGCATCCAAGAATTAAAATGTGAGGAAAGCGCTTTTCCTTTTGAAGATTTTAAAAATATTGGTTATCACGCCCATGTGTCGGGGCAAAAAACATATAACGGCGTGGCAACATTAATTAAAGAGTCTGAAACTCCTTTACAAATTCCTGATTTTCATGAAGAATCTCGTATAATTATCAATAATTATAAAAATATTGATATAATTAATATTTATTGCCCGAATGGTAATCCCGTCGGTACGGAAAAATTTGAGAAGAAAAAAATATGGATGAGAGAGCTTATTCAAATCCTTGAATCCAATATCAAAAACAGCCGCGATACCATTTGCCTTGGTGATTTTAACATCATCCCCACTGACCTTGATGCCGCCACACCATCCGAATGGGTGAATGATGCGCTTCATCTTCCTGAATCCATTGATTATTTTCGTACCATTGAGAATATGGGGTATACAGATTGTTATCGCGCGCTTCATCCTCAATCAAACGAATATACGTTTTGGGATTATCAAGCGGGCAGTTGGCCTCGCAATAATGGCATTCGCATTGACCACATTATGCTCTCACCCAAAATAGCGGATAAATTAATTGCGTGTGAAATTGATAAAACGCCTCGGGGTTGGGAGAAGCCGTCCGATCATACGCCGATAATTGTAGAGATCGATTTATAAATTTTTTATTTATTATAACCACGACCATCATAATACTCATCTGGAGTGATCATGTGACGCCCTTTAGCCGTTTCAGGTGGTTGGCTGTATTGTAGTGGCGGCGTATCGAACGGCCCCCAATCAAAATCAATCTCGATATAAGGCGGGTAATTCCATGCCGACCCCGTAACGCGATCCACCACATTTGTGGGTGGGAAGAAATAGGTTGATGTCGGATTGGACTCTGGCTGGATCAATAAACGTTCATGTTTCCCATGATCGGCGGTGCAATCAACAACCAATGTGTATTTCGAGCGTTCCACTTGAACGGCTTGAGGCGGATAAACATGGCGTTTATAAAGTGGTGTCGAGAGCGTGCATTTGGCATTTTCTCCATTCACAGCCGTGAATTGAATGCGTTGATCGCGAGGCTGTACGGCACTCGCGCACGCGGTTAAGGCTAACAAAGCTCCAAGGGCAATTAATTTCATATCCATCATTGTCTATGACGAATCACAATTGATCAAGTATCAGATGTTTATATTGACATATAATTAAATTTATTGTGGAATTAATACGGAATTACAAAAAAAAGGAAAAAAATATGATAGGAATTGCCCTACAAATAAATACGCACGAAGCAGAAAAAGTTAATGTAACTGACTCATCTCAACGATTTGAGCCAAATGAAATCGCAGATAGAATACGATCTAAAGCTAAGGTTGACGGTTTAATATGTAGTATTTTGCCTGCTGGGGGAGTTATTGCATCTGTAGTTTCCATGATAATACAAGGAGCCACTCAACCTTCAATAATCGCAATTCTTGGTATGATATGTAGTGCCGCTACCGCAGGTATTGCTATGCATGTGCGCTCAGAGTTTAAACGTGCGAACAATATCATTTATACCGATACAGCCTGTAAAGCTGCAGTTGAGCATGATAGATTTATGAATCGAAGTCACAAACCCACTTAGCTGACTTTAAACTGTAGCGCGTCTTTATCCTTAACGATCCTAACGGTTTGGCCGTCCAAAATGTCACCGCGCAAGATTTTCTCGGCGAGCGGGTTTTGCACCAGATTTTGAATCGTGCGCTTTAACGGACGCGCGCCATACACGGGATCATAACCTCGCTCACCCATATAATCTCTCGCCTCTTGCGTCACGTCCAATTTGATGTCACGTGATTTAAGCAGGCTTGAAACGCGCAACAATTGAATATCAACAATTTTACCCATATGCGCACGCGCCAATCGGCGGAAAAGTAATATATCGTCAAGACGGTTGAGAAATTCTGGGCGGAACGCTTTGCGCACAACCTCCATCACATCGTCACGCGCTTTTTCAACATCTTCGCCATCTTTTAATTCGGCCAAATAATCCGAGCCTAAATTAGATGTGAGGATTAACAATGTGTTGGTGAAATCAATCGTGCGCCCTTGCCCATCGGTCAAACGCCCATCATCGAGCACCTGAAGGAGGATATTGAACACATCGGGATGCGCTTTTTCGACCTCATCAAATAAAATCACTTGGTAGGGACGACGGCGTACGGCTTCTGTCATCGCACCGCCCTCATCATAACCCACATACCCTGGAGGGGCACCAATCAAGCGCGCCACGCTATGTTTTTCCATGTACTCAGACATATCAATGCGCAATAACGCTTGCTCATCATCAAATAAAAATGACGCGAGTGCTTTGGTGAGTTCCGTTTTACCCACCCCTGTTGGCCCAAGGAATAAAAACGATCCCATCGGACGATTTGGATCTTGGAGACCAGCCCGAGAACGTCGCACGGCCTCACTCACGGCCTTGATCGCCTCGGATTGTCCGACAACGCGTTGTTCCAAAACGGATTCCAATTGCAAGAGTTTTTGACGCTCGCCTTCCATCATTTTGGCCACGGGAATGCCCGTCCAACGTGACACGATCTCAGCAATATTTTCTGGGGTCACAGTCTCATGAATAAGAGAACCAACATTCTCACTCTCACTCTCCGCCTCTTCAATTTTCTTTTCTAAATCAGGGATAAGCCCGTATTGAATCTCGCCCGCTTTTTCCCAATCATTATTACGTTGTGATTGTTCGAGCGTGTTACGCGCTTGATCAAGTGCTTCTTTCAATTTCGTGGCACGCCCAAGTTTATCTTTTTCCGCCGTCCATTCTTTATTAAGTTTTTCGCTTTTCTTTTCTAAATCCGCAATATCATCTTCTAGTTTTGACAAACGATTTTTGGAGGCTTTGTCCGTTTCTTTCTTCAATGCTTCGCGCTCAATACGCAATTGCATCAAACGGCGATCCATTTCATCAAGCGCCTCTGGCTTACTGTCCACTTGCATACGCAAACGCGCGCCCGCCTCGTCCACCAAATCAATGGCTTTATCGGGTAAAAAACGATCCGTGATATAGCGATGGGACAGCGTGGCCGCCGACACCACCGCCGCGTCTGATATGCGCACCCCATGATGGAGCTCGTATTTTTCCTTGATCCCGCGCAAGATTGAAATTGTATCTTCCACGGTTGGCTCACTCACAAAAACGGGCTGAAAACGACGCGCCAATGCGGCATCTTTTTCAATGTGTTTTTGATACTCGGATAATGTTGTTGCGCCCACCATATGCAGTTCACCTCGAGCCAAGGCGGGTTTAAGCATATTGCCCGCATCCATTGACCCCTCGGCCTTACCAGCGCCCACAAGTGTGTGCAATTCATCCAAGAACAATACCACTTGCCCGTCTGCCGATTTCACTTCATCGAGCACGGATTTTAGGCGTTCTTCAAACTCACCGCGGAACTTTGCGCCCGCCACCATCGCAGAGAGATCAAGCGACATAAGGCGCTTATCTTGCAGACTTTCAGGAACATCACCATTGACCATGCGTAAAGCTAGGCCTTCGATAATCGCGGTTTTACCCACCCCTGGTTCACCGATGAGAACAGGATTGTTTTTTGTACGGCGCGAGAGGACTTGGATAGCACGGCGAATTTCTTCTTCACGTCCAATCACGGGATCAAGCTTGCCATCGCGTGCGGCTTGCGTGAGATCACGTGCATATTTTTTAAGCGCGTCAAACTGTGCCTCTGCGCCCGCGCTGTCGGCGGTGCGTCCTTTACGGCGTTTGTTGATGGCCTCATTAAGTTTTTTGTCTGTGATGCCTGCTTTTTCTATAATTTCAGTGACACTCGCGGCTTTGGCCATACTCATGCCTTGTAATACGCGCTCGGACGTTAAAAACGCATCGCCCGCTTTTTCGGCAATTTCCATGGAATTATCAAATATACGCGCCAAATCGCCCGATAAACGTAATTCCGCACCAGACCCCATCACGCTTGGTAATTTAGCGAACACGCCTTCAACGGATTTTTGGACTTTGGGCGCATCACCCCCCGCTTCCGTGATCAA
>JBBKXB010000070.1:0-3296 GCA_037969255.1 Bdellovibrionales bacterium
ATTAAAGAATTTAAGGCGTTGGAAAACAGAAAAAACCGCAGAAAAAGCGGACTATTTTTTGCCGAAGGTTTAAAGGTTCTTGGCACCGCCAAAGAATGCGGATGGACGCCCACGCAATATATTTATGAAGAAGGCGAAGCTGCCTCGGGCATAGCGTATGACCTCGTGGATTGGGCATTACAAGGCCATGCCCATGTCATGGAAGTGCCGTATGATGTGATGGATAAATTATCCACGCGTGATAACCCCCAACCCGCCATTGCCAGTTTTGAACAACGTTGGATTGATAAAAAAGAGATTAAAAAAGGGCTTTGGGTGGTGCTCGAGGAAGTGCGCGACCCAGGTAATTTGGGAACGATCATTCGCACAGTAGATGCTGTTGGCGCACAAGGTATAATTTTGGTTGGCAACACGTGCGACCCGTATGCGATTGAAACGGTGCGCGCCTCAATGGGGTCAATTTTCTCGGTAAACATTACCAAAATGGATAAAGACGAGGCGATGAATTTTATTTCCAAAGAATGGGAAGGCGAGATTATCGCCACGCATCTTGACGCATCGGATGATTTTAGACGCGAGTATAAAAATGACGATTATTTATTGCTGATGGGATCCGAAGGCCCCGGTCTATCCAAAGAGTTGTCCTATTTGGCGTCCACCACGGTTAAAATACCGATGCGCGGTCATGCCGATTCATTGAACTTAGCGGTTGCCACAGCGTTAGTGCTGTACGAAATGAGGAAATAATTTTATGAAAGCTATTTTAGTCGGGCTGGTTTTAATCGTAATTATTGTTGCACCCTTCGCATGGAAAATAGGCATCTGCCAAATCCATGAACATGATTACGGGATCAACACAAAATGGACATTATTAAGTGGCTGTATGATTGAAGTTAAAGACGGCGTATTCGTTCCCGAAGAACGTTACAGGGGCGTTGCCGAGTAAGCCTATTGACATATTGAAAACATAAGCTTTAAATTGCTTTTATGAGTTTCCGATATTCTCCACTGGTTAGGGCTTTTAAAACGGCATATCGTAAGGCTAGACCCGTTCCCGTTTCTTCTTGGACAGAGGGTGAGGTGGAAGATATTTGTTCGATTAATTTAGTGCCACCCGATAAGTTGGTGTCTTTCTTTCTATCTTGTCTTTCTATCTTACAAAAAGAAAAAGGTGATGATGTCGGTGATTATCTTGAGTTTGGTGTATTTAATGGAAATTCAATAGGCAGTATGTATCATGCTCTCTACAGAAACGATTATTTTTCAAAAGTAAGGTTGTTTGGATTTGATGCATTTGAAGGATTACCTGCAGGATGTGAAGATGAAGACGATGGTGTTTGGAAAAAAGGATTTTATGCATGTGATTTAAATATGACAGAAGAATGTTTAAGGCGCAGAAATGTTAATGTGGCATCCATAAATTGGATAAAAGGATGGTACGATCAAACCGTAAACATTAAGATGTTTGAACAACATCAAATCAAAAATATTTCTATAGCTTTTATAGATTGTGATACATATAGCTCTTCAAAGACTGTGCTCGATACTTTGGCAAAGACAATTAATAAGCCTTTAATAATTTGTTTAGATGATTGGAAATTGAATGATTTAGATATAAAAGGACAAGGTGAATATAAGTCATTTAATGAGTTTGTAGAAATGAACCCTCAATTTAAGGTAAAAGAAATCCCCTCTTATAATAGAAAATCTAAATCTTTTTTAGTAAGTCCTCTATGTTATACAAAGCCTACGCCATAGAATATTAGTATATATATTTGTTTAAGGCTCAATTAATATTGGCGTGCCGTCTGCTACAGAGGCAAAAATATATTCTATTTCTTCATCGGTGACAGCAATGCACCCCAATGTCCAGTCACCATGTGCGGTGAATTTTGAAATTTCCCAGCCCGTACCTTTACCGCGGCCATGAATGACAATATCACCGCCCGGCTCTACGCCCAAAGATTTTGCAAATGCTCTATCGGCTTGATTGGGATAGGAAATATAAAGCGATAAATGATATTTGCTGTTTGGGTTATGCGCGATAATTGAGTAAAGCCCTTCGGGTGTTTTCCCATCACCTTCTTGAACTTTATGACCGGTAGGATTTGTACCTAAAGCCACTTTAAATTGTTTAATTGGTTTTTTTTCAACATCAAAAAGCGTCAATTTTCGATCTGATTTATCGACATGAATAAATGACGTTTGTTGTGGAGCACACCCGACAACACCTAAAAATAAAGCTAAAAATAATTTTTGAATCACTTAGAAATCTCTTTCAACAACAAAGCTTACCAGATTTTTTAACATTTTGGTTAATTCATGTTTCGGTAACTTTAAAAGCGCGGCTTGCGCTTCGTCGGCATGCTTATAAGCAATTTTTTTAGAGGCTTCAAACACATCATGTTTACGAAGATATTTCATAGCCGTGGCTAGATCCATATCATCTTGCACATGTTTCCCCCCACGGTTTGACATGGTGCGCGCCCAAAAATCTTTTTCTTCCTCGTCACCCAAATCATAAGCGATCCAAACGGGGAGTGTCATTTTACCTTCGCGAAAATCATCACCCAAAGATTTACCAAGTTTTGGCGCATCGGCATCATAATCAAGCACATCATCCATGATCTGAAAGGCAAGACCAAGGTTGAGCCCGTAATCATGAGCATGTTTGCGATCACTGTTTGCTAATACGGCGCTCACTTGTGTGCTTGCGGCAAAAAGTATGGCTGTTTTGGCCTCGATAATTTTGAAATATGTGTCTTGCCCGCTCGACATATCACCCTTTGTGGAAAGTTGTAACACTTCTCCCTCGGCAATTTTGGCGGATGTTTTGGCGAGCACATCAAGCGCGTTTATATCGCCAGCCTCCACCATTAATTCAAAAGCCCGAGCGAACAGGAAATCACCAACCAATACAGGCGCGGCATTTCCAAATTCGCTATTGGCGGTTTTAATGCCACGTCTTAAATCACTATTGTCCACCACGTCATCATGCAAAAGTGTGGCAGAATGAATGAATTCCACGGCGGCGGCGAGTTTTTGTACAGACACATCATCAGCATTAAATATCTGCCCAAAAGCGAGTGTTAATAAAGGGCGTATGCGTTTCCCACCCGCCTCGATTAATCCACTCGCGATGTCTTGCGCCATAGGCACATCACTGCCCAAATTTTTAAGGATCAACGCATTGACCGCCGTCATTTGCGGTTCAAGTGCATCAGCCAAATCATTAAGTGGGTTACGTGTCATATCTCTTTCATTTCATACGCGCTCTTGGTACAAAGAGCAATATG
>JBBKXB010000071.1:0-8685 GCA_037969255.1 Bdellovibrionales bacterium
TCATAATTCCACCAGTGAAATTGTACGAGATCAAGACAATCAACGCCCAATCGTTTTAAAGAACGATCAATAATATTTTCAGTGTCCTCAAATGTAAGTGTGGCGAGCTTGCCCATATCAGGCACATACTTGGTATGGATTTGAATAGGCAAGTCTGGGTATTTAGCCATGAACTCGCCCACCATCTCTTCTGTGCCAGTATAAATATCCGCCATGTCAAATGTCGTGATGCCTGCCTCGACAAAGGCACGCATATCCTCAATGGCCTGATTGCGATCAATCGAGCCTTTAATCAAATGCCCATCGGCAATCTGCCAATGTCCCTTGAGTACGCGCGATATACTGTAATTGGGACTAAGGTCAATACGATCAAACATATAAGTTTTAGCTTTCTAATTTTGTGGCTGTGACATCGACGCGATTAAAAGTCTCAAGTTCTAATCGTTCAATATGATACTCAATCCCACTATGGGGATCAGGGTCGGCTATAACGCAATCACTCGTCATCCAATCGACAGGATCAGTCATGCGTTGTTTGGCAGGCAGTAATGGCAAAATAGAGGCCAGCGCATACATTGGAAATGAGTGATCACCATTGGGGAAGATTAAGTTTTCTCCACTGACATAAAAATATGTACCGTCTTCTTGACGCGAGTATGCCTTGCGATCATCTTTTGTATGTCGCAAGGTCACTTTGAGTTTATAGAGCCGGAATGTGTTGGTCATGTTTTATTCCTATCATTTGGGTCTATGGGCTTGCAATGCCGTTTTGAAGCCAGCTATGCGATTATCAAGATACGATACGGCATCATTACCTTCTGCAGACCCAACAGCATTAACACCAATCTGCTTGGTCACTGCGCCTTTGTGAAATCTACGAAAATTAAGCATGACTTTACCAATCTTGGTGGCCTTAGCTTTATTTCTACCTTTTACCACATCAATAACGCCTAATCCATTATAGTAGGATTGCAAGGCATTATAGTGATCGGCTTGTGGAAAATATGACTTGTTATCACTTAAATAACGCAAAGTTTCATGAGGTGTGTTTTGACCATAGAGTAAGATATCAACATGAGGCACTTTGGCCGAAAATGCTCCGCTAGGCCCTTTCTCTCCCGTGTAAGGATTGCTATCAAAGAAAGGTTTGAAACCCATGAAATCATCTTTTGATAAATCCTTCATAAAAGACTGCATACCCGTGACCACGCATGAGCAAGCCTGCAAAGCTACATCAAGCGATACATTTGCTTTATCAGGCTCATTGAGGGCGGTTTGTAAGGATGCAATAGCGATAGCCAAAGTATCTTCGATAAGCTGATGCCCTCGATAAAAGCGCATTTCAGCATCGCCAATCGAACCAGAGGTAAACACGCGCAGATCACCCTTTGGATTATCAAGGATAATTTCTTGATACGTCATTTGAGTGACGGCTGGTCTGCCCATGATTTCATTCATCTCTTCGATTTCTTGAGCAAAACGATCACGAATGTGATCATGAGACTGATGACGTGAAGCCGTGACAAATAACATCTTGAGATCAAGAAGTGCGATATCTCTCTGCACCGGTAACAATGTCTTTTTATCGACACGACTTGGCAATAAAGTGAGTGCATTTATTAGATCATGCTTTGACGTTGGTAGGTCTTGGCAGACAAAATCGCTAAGTTTGCCAAAGGGACGGATTGATTGTTGCTCAAAGACAAGATCGTTGAGTCTAATCGGGGCAAAGCTCGCGCTCTGCTCATTATTTTGAGAGTTCATAGTAACACCTGTAATTTTTGGATTATTTGGAAGTTGGAACGCGGATATGCGTTCAGATATAGTTGCTTATGCGCAGAGCCATTTATGGTTAGCGTTTTGCCAACCTTTGAGCCAAAAAGTGTTACATTCGTAAGACATAGTTTTCTATACCATATGTTAATATCTTTTTGCAATTTATTTAAAAAATGCCCTCAGTCGATTTGACCAAGGGCAAATTTGATAAAGTTTAATAACTTCATCTTTTGGGGAAACTGTCTATTTTACGCAACTTTGTTTGGATTTGCGCGTTTTTTTGCCACTTCATAAACGGATGTAAAGTCATTCCAGATCATGGTGGCAAGGCCAATGGCCTCTATCTTGACTGGGTTGGTTAATTCTAAGTTTTGAGCAAAGTCACGCACTTTATGTGCGAGTTCAGATAATTCTAAAACGTTGGCAGTTTGCCAATCGGCGCGCGGGTCAAAGTAATCGAGCGCTTTATCGTACATATGATCTTGAATTGAGGATAAAACCTCGCGACCAGCAGTGCTGCGGAGCTCTGATCGAAGTTGAACTGACATTACATGTGCGCGCGCCATAATAGTATTTTTCCCAAAATTGTTTATAAACTAAATTAATTCGTTAAAAACTAATATATATAGATATAGCCACCATGTCAACTTATTTTATTAGTTTCTATTGTATTTTATTCAAAATATGATATAAAGCATGTTATGACGATAAATTCTGCTCAAATTCGTGCTGGTCGTGGCCTCCTTAATTGGACGGCTAAAGAGCTTGCATCGCGCGTTGGCATTAAGCCTTCAAGCATGTCAGCCATTGAAAATGGCCAATCGAATGGTGCGGTTTCAACATTAGAAGCGATTGAACAAGAGCTCACCATTGGCGGCGTCGAATTTGTGTCCAATGGCGTATCGTTGCGCGACGTGATCATGTATCGGCTTGATGGTATTGAGGGCTTTCAAGCCATGATGGATGATGTATACAAGGCCGCGCAAACGGACAGTGATATTTGCGTATTTAATGGCTCGCCAGATTTGTTTACGAAATGGCTCGGTAAAGATTTTTACGGCGCGCATAAAAAGCGCATGCAAAAGCTTGCAACAAAATACACGCTTCGTATCATGATTGATGAGGGCAATCATAATCTTATTGCAAATGGGATAGCTGAATATCGATGGACACCTGATGATCTGTTCGGCGATAAGGTTTTCTACATTTATGGTGATACCGTCAGTTTCATAAGCTTTTTGGATGATGATGTTCGCATACAAATTATTGTGCAACAAGAAACGGCTGAAACCATGCGCTCTTTATTTAATATTGCGTGGAGTTATGCAGCGAGAGAAATTACACCGTGAACAACTTAGTGACCACAACCCATCTATCGATTATGCGCGAGGAATGGAGCGGCTCGTCTGTTTTGGGTCCTCGCGTCACCATACGCAGATTAATGCCGAGCTTTAGATTATTTGAAAGAATGCTAACACGGGTTGGCGAACCTTGGAATTGGAACAAAAGAGCCTCGCACGTGAATAGATTGAGATATTGGCGCACCGTCATGCGCGATCCACGTACGTCTTTGTATGGGTTGTATTTAGACGATAAAGAGGTGGGTTTATGCCTTGTGATGCAACCTCGTGAAGAGAGAAGAGATTTATTATCGGGTGCTAATCCCACTGAAATCAAATGGTTTGGATTGCAATTAGAGCATACTAATAAAGGGCTGGGTGGTTCGTATCTCGCCGCCTTATTTGATAATTTATTTAAGTTTCATGACGAGGTTTATCTATCAACCCGATCCACTAATCACGCACGCGTGGTGCCTTTTTATCTCAATATGGGCATGAAAATTGTTGGAAAAGACATCAAACCTGATGATGTTTTACATGAGTATAATCCCTATAAAACAGCATCATAATTTTTGGTAAATCTAAACTATCTCTCAACTTCAAACGACAATTTCAACGTGACGCGGAATTTTGTTACAGTGTTATCTTTGACCACCGTGCTAAATTCTTTGACGTAGCAAGAGCGGATATTTTTAACTGTTTTTCCAGCCTCAATAACCGCATTTTTAGTGGCATCTTCCCAAGATTTTTCGGATTCAGACAGTAATTCAACAACTTTAAGCATGAGCGTTCCTTTATTTTTTCAAGTGATTTTACACTTTAACAACGCATCGCATTCACAATGGTTCAATGATAAAAATTCTTGAAAATTTCCGTTTAGAAGCATATAATACATTATGTCCATTGTTAGAATCGCCATTGTGCCTGACGAAAACCAATCTGGTGGGCGCACGCATTATGAATTTCATAAGGGATTCATAAGTGCAGTAAAGGATAATGGTGCGAGACCAAATTTGGTATTTTATGACGATGACCCAAAAAAAATTGTAGAGCAATCCGACGGTATTATAATGTCTGGGGGGTACGCAAAATTCCCTGATGATTTTTTTGCAGACGGCCATACAGCCTATCATCCCCCCAGTGATCGCGTGGCATTTGAAATTGAGTTGGTAGAATTAGCCTTGGAAGCAGATGTTCCAATTTTTGCTGTGTGCCATGGATATCATATTTTAGCAGGCGTATTGGATTGTAAATTGCGCAGTGATGTACCCGAAGCCATACATTCTGGAGTTGATCACCTAGTTGATATTGAACCTAACACACAGCTATACAAAGATGTGGGGCATGGAACTATAAAGGTTAATTCACGCCATCACGAAGCTATTGCAGAGATATCTGATAAAGTCATTATCTCTGCGCGTGCGCCTGATGGGTGCATTGAGGCCATTGAAGTGATCGGCAAAGATGCAATGGGTGTGCAATGGCACGCCGAAGATTTATGGGGCAAGGGCGATATTCCATCACAACAAATATTCACCAGCTTTATTCAACGATGCGATAGTAGTCGAGGAGAATCAAACAATGGCTGACTGGAATGATATCTCTATTATTGAATGTGGAGAGCCTTTGATTAAAATTGATCCGTCAATTAAACGATTGGATCCACACCCTTATGTGGTTAAAGGCGCAAAATATCCAAAAGGCTTTAATCCTTTTATGTTGCGTCAGACACCTGCGGAAGCTTTGACTAAGGTCAATGAAAAATTGAGGCACGATCACCCAGAATTACAGCTGATAGTCTATGATGCTTATCGCTCAGTTGACATACAAAAACAAATGGTCGCAATCAGCATCCAAGAAGAATTTAAGCAAGCTGCAAGAAAGTTACAGATTGAAGTAAGAGACTTACCAGAGAATGCGAAAATAAATGCTAAAGAAATTGTTGATACGATTTGGGCTGATCCATCTATGGATTCAACGAAACCTCCACCCCACAGCACGGGTGGTGCTATTGATCTAACCATCTTTAATAATGCGTCGGGCGCGCTTCTTGAAATGGGCGTTGGCATTGACGATACATCATGTTTGGCGAAAACTTATGCATACCAAGATTCTTCTGATCCAGAGGCCATGCAGTGGCACCAAAATCGTATGTTTTTAAAAGACGTCATGGAAAGTGCTGGTTTCACAGTGAACACAAATGAATGGTGGCATTTTGATATGGGCACACAAAAACAAGTGCATGAACTCAGTCTACGAGGTTCTAACAGGAAAATCCCTGCTCGCTATGGACGTTACGATATAGTGAAGCCTTAACATTTCTTTAGACCTTTGCCCCACGCCTCTCTGGCATTCACACTTCCTTCTGGAGTATAAAATTTTTCTGTGGCGCTAAATAAAGCTTCCGCCATAGACGGTACAGATGCTGTTGTTTGAAAAGGCTCGCGTGGCTGTGTTTGCCCGGTATTTTGATCTTGATCATTGGACATGATGTCACTCCATGAATTTTTTAAAAATTGAAATAGGTTTGAAATGTATGTTTTGGGGGAAGGATATGTAAGGACTAAGTGCCCTTAATTTTGGCACTTTTTTTAGAAATGATCATGGTCATTGCAAAAGTCATAATGGTATTTTAGCCAGAGCTTTTAAAATCTGTCAAATAAATAATCCAAGCGCCTTGTGTCTTCGTATGAAATATAAGCGTTCGTAAAGAGTTTACAAAGGCAACAAACATCCCATATAAGTGAAGACATGAACAAACCACCACGCCAGCCTCGCAATCCACAAAATGGACCTGACAATCAACCTCCTCAAAATGGGGGTATGATGCGCAATCTGATGATTTGGATGGGCATAGCCTTATTGGCAGGGGCCTTATATTCAGGATTTATTGAACCCAAAGATGAAATGTTGAACGAGGTCGAGTATTCTCAATTCCTAACCGATGCTCGTAATGGTAGCGTTGTCGAGGCCACAATTATGGGCGATAAAATTATTGCCAAAGGTAGCAATGGTCAAGAATATGCAGCTCTTGTTCCGCCCTATGAAAATGTGGTGGATCGTCTTGATGAAACCAATGTGAATTTACGCGCTGAGCGTCCCAAAGATCCAACGTCTGGTTTGATGGGTATGTTTTTATCTGCGCTTCCGATTTTGCTAATCGCTGGTATTTGGATATTTATCCTTCGTCAACAAATGAAATCACAGGGCGGCGGTAGTGGCGGTATGGGTGGGCCATTCAGCTTTGGTAAATCCAAAGCGCGTATGCTCGATCAAACCAAAGACAAAAAGACTTTTGCTGATGTTGCTGGTGTTGACGAAGCTAAAGAAGAATTAGAAGAAATCGTTGATTTCTTGCGGGATCCTAAAAAATTCGAACGCCTTGGTGGTCGTATTCCAAAGGGAGCATTGCTTATAGGCCCTCCAGGAACTGGTAAAACATTGATTGCGCGCGCGGTGGCAGGTGAAGCCAGCGTGCCGTTCTTCTCAATCTCTGGGTCTGATTTCGTTGAAATGTTTGTGGGTGTCGGTGCGAGCCGTGTGCGCGATATGTTTGAACAAGCCAAACGCCAAGCGCCTTGTATAATCTTTATTGATGAAATTGATGCTGTTGGACGTCATCGCGGTGCGGGTCATGGCGGTGGTAATGATGAACGCGAACAAACGCTCAATCAATTGCTTGTTGAGATGGATGGATTTGACGCAAACGAAGGCATTATTGTGATTGCGGCCACAAACCGCCCTGATGTTCTTGATCCTGCGCTCTTGCGCCCAGGTCGTTTTGATCGACAAGTTGTTGTGCCCAATCCCGATGTCAAAGGCCGTGAAATGATTTTACAAGTACACGCCCAAAAAGTGCCTTTGGCCAAAAATGTGAATCTGGCGACAATTGCGCGTGGAACACCAGGATTTTCTGGTGCGGATTTGGCTAACTTGATTAATGAAGGTGCATTGCTTGCTGCGCGTAATAATAAAGACGTTGTCACGATGCAAGATTTAGAAGATGCAAAAGATAAAGTGATGATGGGTTCTGAGCGTCGTTCTATGGCGATGTCCGATGACGAGAAAAAACTCACCGCTTATCACGAAGGTGGACATGCGATTGTTGCCCTTAACGAGCCTCAATCTGATCCCATTCACAAAGCCACTATTGTCCCGCGTGGACGTGCTTTGGGGATGGTGATGCGCCTTCCAGAAGGGGATCGCTATTCGCTGTCTCTTGATAAATTGCACGCTGATCTTGCGGTCGCAATGGGCGGACGTGTGGCAGAAGAATTGATATTTGGCGCGGATAAAGTGACCACAGGTGCCAGTTCTGACATCAAAATGGCAACCGACATGGCGCGTAAAATGATCACCGAATGGGGTTACTCCGAAACGCTTGGTAAGGTTAATTACGGCGGATCGCAACAAGAATTGTTTATGGGCAAAGGCGGCGGTAGCGCTGGCCATGCATTCTCTGATGAAACCGCCAAACAAATTGATAAAGAGGTCAAAGAACTGGTGCAATCTGGGTTTGATCGTGCCAAACATGTTTTGACGACTAAGGCCAAAGATTTAGAAATTCTTGCGCAAGCGTTGTTGGAGTACGAAACATTATCAGGTGACGAGATTAAAGATTTGATCGCAGGTAAAAAAATTGTACGCGAAGATGTGGTTGAAACCAAAGCGCATCGCCCTGCGGGATCAGTGCCCTCATCCAAAAATTCAGCGCCTAAAAAACCAGTTAAAAAAGCGACAAAAAAAGTCGATAAAGACGTATAGATTATGCGTCAATATTTTGGTACTGATGGTATAAGAGGACGCGCAAACGAGCATCCTATGACGGCTGATTTCGCCCTTAAATTGGCGTATGCCACGGCACAAGTTTTGGGCAATAAAACGAAAAAAACAACTGTTGTGATCGGCAAAGACACAAGGTTATCGGGATATATGTTAGAGCAAGCTTTAACAGCGGGATTTGTGGCGGCGGGCGTTGATGTACTCTTGCTAGGTCCTATCCCAACACCTGCGGTGGCGCATTTAACAACAAAACTAAACGCTGATTTTGGCGTGGTAATCTCGGCCTCTCACAATCCATACGAGGATAACGGCATCAAATTAATTGGCCGCGAAGGTTATAAATTATCCGATGATTTAGAAGCGCAAATTGAAGCCGCTATTGAAAGCGAACCCATACGTGCCCACGGTGAAAAACTTGGTAAAGCACGCCGTATTGATGATGCTCTCGCACTTTATGAACATTTCTTATTTGACGGTATTCCAAAAGATGGCCCACGTCTTGATGATTTAAAGATTGTTCTTGATTGCGCTAACGGCGCGGCATATCGCGCGGGTCCTCATTTATTTGCACAATTGGGTGCAAACGTCATTCGCATGTACAACGAACCAGACGGCATGAATATCAACCGCGATTGCGGGGCAACGCATACAGCTGCTTTGTGCAAAAAAGTTGTCGAAGAAGGCGCACATTTGGGCGCAGCTTTTGATGGTGATGCCGACCGCGTGATTTTGGTTGATGAAACGGGAACGCCTATTGATGGCGATCAAATTATGGCGGTGTTATCAA
>JBBKXB010000072.1:0-5231 GCA_037969255.1 Bdellovibrionales bacterium
TCTGATGATCGCCCCAGTATGCGTGCATCCGTTCTTCGGCTATTTAGTGATGACCCCACATCAACGCAATCTCTTGATATGCGAAACACTGGAAGCATTGCCGCAGAAGCGCGTATTCAAGATACAAACGGACGTATCATGTGGCTTGATTGGCGCATTCAATTACAAGGCGAGCATTTGTATTTCGTTGGGCGCGACATCACGTCTATCAAAAAGCATGAACGCGCGTTGATGCGCCGTGAAACTGAATTATCCGAGGCGCAAGCCCTTGCCCGTATGGGTCACTGGCGCTGGGAAGTTGGTCAAAGCAATTTAAATTGGTCACTTCAAATCTTCCGCATTTTTGGTAAAGACCCTAAACATTTTGCTCCAACGCTTGATAATCTCAATTCTATGATCGTGCGCCGCGATCTTGGTCATATGGTCCAAGCCTTCCAACGTGCGATTTTAGAAAAAAATGATTATGACGTTGAGTTTCGCTTGCAACGTGAAAATGGTGAAATCCGCCATATTCGCTGTGAAGGACGATGCGAGCTTGATCATGATGGCGATGTCAGCGCGTTATATGGCATTATGCAAGACGTGACGGATCAAAAGCTTTACGAGCAAGAATTACGCAACGCCAAAGACTCCGCCGAACAAGCTTATGCCGCCAAATCAAGATTTTTGGCCAATATGAGTCATGAATTACGCACGCCGTTGAATGCCATAATTGGTTTTTCTGATATGATGGAGCGCGAACTTTTGGGCCCTCTTGGGAATGAGCGCTATCAAGATTACGTTTCAGGTATCCATCAATCGGGTGCCCATTTGCTTGAACTTATCACCGATATTTTGGATATGTCCAAAATTGAAAGCGGTAAGTACGAGCTTGCCAAAGAAACTATTAATATTGCCAAAGTGATTAAAGTTGCCGTTAATATGATCCAAGGCAAAGCCAGTGAAAACAATCTTAAGATTAAACTTGATATTACCGATAAGAATTTGGCGTTCTCAGCCGATAGACGTGCCATCACGCAAGTGCTCCTGAACCTTTTATCCAACTCTGTGAAATTCACGGAACCTGGTGGTCAAATCACGGTGCGCGCTTCACAAATTGAGAATAACTGCCTGATCGAGGTTGCTGATACCGGTATTGGTATTCCATCTCACAAAGTTCACACGATCATGCGTCCTTTTGAACAAGTGTCCAACGCATACAACAGATCACATGACGGGTCAGGTTTAGGACTGGCGATCACAAGCAATCTCATTGAAATGCATGGCGGTGAAATAGCCGTTGATAGTAAATTAGGTCTTGGGACTAACATCAAATTCACACTGCCCATTGATACCATTGCGAGTGATGAAGCCAAAGACGCTTAAGAAACCACTGAAAATCCTGCTTGCTCTAAAATTTCATCCAAATGTTCTTCACTTTTCAAACATTGAACAAGACCTTCTTTGTAGCTTGGGTATTTAAGTCTTACGCCTAATTCTTCTTTAATGCGTTCATTTTTAACGCGTTTATTGTCTGCATAAAAACTACGCGTGATGGGCGCAAGATCCGCATCTTCAAAATCAATAATCGGCTGCGGTTCAACACCCACAAGTTTACAAGCATGCGTGATCACTTCCCAGCTTGGTGCGGGTAAATTGTCACTCACATTGTAAATTGAGGCTGGATTGGGCTTGCTCATGGACGCCAATAACGTTTGTGCGATGTCTTCAACATGGATGCGGTTAAACACATGTCCTTCTTTGCGAATACGGCGTGAACGCCCTGCACGAACCGCATCAAGACCACTGCGGCGCGGCCCATATATGCCCGTTAGACGAAAAATATGCGAAGGAATATCGTACTCTTTGTGCGCTTTTAGCCATTGGTTTTCAGCCTTTAATCGGCGTGATCCGCGTTTACTTATGGGACGGGCCTCCGAGGATTCATCCACCCACGCACCTTCACGACTGCCATAAACAGATGTGGCCGAAAGATAACCAAGCCACTCAATCGTCTCAATCGTAGCGATTTGCTCTTCCAAAATGTTATAAACAGGGCATCCTCTGTCATCGGGAGGCGTTGATATAAGCATATGTGTTGTGCCCGCCATCATCGCCAAAGGATCGCCCAAACCGCCATGCTCATTAAGTAGGTATGTTTTGATGCCCACCGCTTTAAGCTGGTCTAATTTCTCACGATCTCGCGTCGTGCCAATGATTGTCCAGTGCGCTCTAGGGTCACGTTTGAGCGCCGCCACAAGAAATGCGGCCGTGTAGCCGTAGCCAAAAATAAATAGTTTTTTGTGTGGAAGTTCTTTGGGCATGAACCGCTAAGTGTCCATGAAAAATCATGATTTGGCAATATGGTAAAAAGTGGTTGCTTACTTTTTACGGTTAAAAAACATGCGTTTTAATGTGTCATCACGATCCATAAAATGATGCTTGAGCGCACCAACCGCATGAAGGACGATAATACCTATTAAGCTATAACCCACATATTCATGTACGTCGCGAAAAATACCGCCCCATTGCTCGTTTTTATCCATAAGTGCTGGTAATGGTAGACCAAAAAAGTTAACGGGATGACCGCCCGCACTCGACATCGCCCATCCTGAAAGGGGCATAGTGAATGCCAAAACATACAAGAGTGTGTGTACAATTTTGGCTAAAGACCGTTCCCATTTTTTATGGTTGGCGTGAGGCGATACTTTGGTGTTATAGATGCGCCAGCATAGGCGACCTATCATGAGCAAGAGCACCACGATCCCAAAACTTTTATGAAGTCCATACACGTAAAATTTATACGGCGTTGTTTTCACATCAAGCCCGCTCATCCAAAGACCAACGCCCAATAAAGTTATAATGATGAGCGCCACCGCCCAATGAAATAATTTGGCGCCAACCCCATATGATGACGATGTATTTTTTAACATGGTGTCTCCTTTTTCTTAATCTGTAATCGTGGCGTTACGCGTACGCCCTTTGGCAAATTGTAATTGCAAATCATCACCTTTGTTAAGATCGGACGATTGCGTCACGGGCGAGCCTTGTTTATTTTTAACAATAACAAACCCTCTATCAAGCACGGTTTCAAAGGATGTATTTTTTAGCAATCTTGCGAGCGTATCATTGCGATCATTAAGCGTTTGTATTTTTTGCGTGATGGCGCGATGTGCCCGTTGTGACAAATTTTGCAATCTTTGATCATTAAGATCAATCACGTGAGAAGGGCCTTTTGGTATCAATCTTTTCAAACGCGCGGCGCTTCTCTCCATGATGAGATTAATATTCCTCGCCAGAGAAAACGAGGTATGATCAAGTTTTTGCGTTTCGCTCTCAACACGTCTTTGGAGTGATTTTGTCAACGTTTCTTGGAGGCGCACAAGGCCATCTAGCCAATCTTGACCTTGCGGTGTGGCAAATTCTGCTGCCGCGGTTGGTGTTGGCGCGCGTAAATCAGCCGCCCAATCAATCAAGGTTGTGTCGGTTTCATGCCCCACTGCCGAAATCACAGGAATGGATAATTCGGCCACCATGCGCACAAGTGCTTCATCATTAAACGGCATTAAATCCTCAAGCGCTCCACCACCGCGTGCGACAATGACAATATCGGGTTTGTCACTATCGGGGAGATTGTTAATTTGTTTAAGCGCTTTGGTCACCTGAGCCGCTGCGCCTTCGCCTTGAACAAGTACGGGCCATAATTCGATATGACAGGGGAAACGCTCAGACACGCGATGTAAAATATCGCGAATGACAGCGCCAGTTGGTGATGTGACAACGGCAATTTTTCGTGGAAATTTTGGAATGGGTTTTTTGCGTGCCTCGTCAAATAACCCTTCACCAGCTAATTTCAAACGGCGTTCTTCAATGAGTTTTAATAACGCGCCTTGCCCTGCCACCTCGATCGAACTGATAAGCATTTGATAGTTAGAACGCGCGGGATAAGTGCTCATGCGTCCTTTGGCAATCACCTCAAGCCCATCTTCGGGAATCACTTTTAATTTTTCTGCTGCAGAGCGCCAAATGATAACATTCATCACAGCATTTTCATCTTTCAAGGATGCATAAATATGCCCAGAGGCCGCGCGCTTGACTTCACTGAACTCGCCACGTACCGCAATGCCTTCAAATTGCGTTTCAACCATGTTTTTCAAACGGTTTGAAATCTCGCTAACCGAAAAAATATTGCTCTGTTCTTGATTCATTTCTTTACCTTAGCGTTATTTATTTCTAAGGTCATCATAAAGATAATTAGAATTTTACGAAAGCTGAATGCTATATTTTAATAATATTATTACTTGAATTATGCCCATGAACGAAGTTGAACACATTCAAAAAATAATAGACGCCTATCCTTTGGATCAAGAGGCGCGCTTTCGTGTGAGCGAACGCGCTAAAAAATGGTTATCACGCACAAAAGATCAAAAGCCAGACTTCGTGACCCAATTATTACAAGGTTTTGAACTCAATGGCGCTGAAGGGCGCGCTATGATGGAATTGGCCGAGGCTTACTTGCGTGTGCCTGATCCAAAATTACAAAGATTGTTATTGCGCGATAAAGTCATATCTGCCAATTGGTCATCACAATCGGCGCAAAACAGCGTCGCCAAATTTACCGCTCGCGCCATGAAGCTCGCAAAATCTTTATACAAAACACCAGCCTCATCTTTAACGACACCTGTTGAAAAAGTGATCACAAAAACACTCATGGAAAAGCTTGCTGGGCATTTCGTGTGTGGGCGTGACATTGAGGAAGCGGTTAAAAACGTACGCAATAATGCACGCAAGCGTGAAGTGTTTTCCTTTGATATGCTGGGTGAAGGCGCCCGTACGTATGAGGATGCAACGCGTTATTTTAATACTTATTTGGAGGCTGTACCTCATATCGCGGGTGTGGGTAATATGTCGGTGAAACTTTCGGCTCTTCATCCTCATTTTGAGGAGACACACCGAGATGTTTGCTTTGATGACATGCTCGAGAAAATTATTATTCTAGGAAAAGCGTGCAAAGATAATAATATTGATATGCGTATTGATGCCGAGGAAGAGCGCCGTCTTGATCTCATGATTGACCTCATTGATAAAGCATCAAATGATCCAAGATTACAAAATTGGAATGGGTTAGGATTGGCGATTCAAGCTTATTTAAAACGTACGCCTGATACGATTGAAAGATTACAAATTATAGCCGCACGTGATAACCGATCACTTGGTGTACGTCTTGTCAAAGGCGCGTATTGGGACAGTGA
>JBBKXB010000073.1:0-37197 GCA_037969255.1 Bdellovibrionales bacterium
TTTTAAAGTTAGTGAGAGCCAATAATTCCGCTTAGCAGGATTCCCATCGCCACGCGCGTAGCGCAAATCTAAATCAAATTCTGCTGTACTGCCAAATTGCGCTGCGTTGATTACGGCTAGAATTTTTCTATGTTGGTCAATTGTAATTTCTCTTTGTGTTAATGCTGGCTCAGGCTGTGTTTGATTTTTCATTATATTCTTCCTCTTGATTATGAATATTATTTATACGTTATTAAAAATATATGTCAACAAGATATACCTTGTTTTTTTATCTCTGCGCACTATTTTATGAATCATGAAAAAACTTATACTCACTGCACTATTAGGATTGATAATGACAAATGCAAATACCGCGCAAGCTGCGGATACGGCCCCCGATAAAATTTTAATGGAAACAAGCAAAGGCGAGATTGAATTGACCTTGCGCCCTGACCTTGCGCCCAATCATGTTGAACGCATCAAAGAATTAACCGCTGAGGGATTTTACGATGGCGTAATATTCCACCGCGTGATTGATGGCTTTATGGCACAAACAGGTGACCCAACGGGCACTGGCATGGGCGGATCAGAATTGGCTGATTTAAAAGCTGAATTTTCGAACGCACATTTTGACCGTGGTACGCTCGGTATGGCGCGCTCTGGTAATCCAGACAGCGCAAACTCACAATTCTTTATCTGTTTTGACGATTGCGGGTTTTTGAACCGTGAATACACCGTATTTGGTAAGGTGACCAAAGGCATGGAAATTGTAGATAAAATCAATAAAGGTGAGCCTCCGCGCAACCCTGATAAAATCGTCAAAATGACAGTGATTGAAGAATAAGAGATTTTAAAAGGGCTAAACCGCCCTTTTTTTTTAATTAACCAATGACAACTTTGTTACGGCCTGTTTCTTTAGCCTCGTAAAGTGGTTTATCCGCACGATCTAGGGCTTCCTCTGCAGTGACTTGATCACCTTCTATCAACGCAACGCCAATGGACACCGTTAAATCTAAACCTTCTTTTGGGACGCCATCACCCGTGACTGCGAATTTAGAATTGGCGACATTTTCGCGCAATCTTTTTGCCACAATCTCAACTTGGCGCCTGTCAATGTCGGGAAGAATAACTGTGAATTCTTCTCCACCCAAACGCGCCACCATATCGATGGGGCGTAGACCGTTTGATATGCGCTCAGCAAATATCTTAAGCACAGCGTCACCAACGCCATGTCCGTAATTGTCATTAATGGTTTTGAAATGATCAATATCAAACATCAAAACAGCCATACATTTACGACTGGTCGCATTTTTTTGTAGAAGTTTTTCCAAATGGACGCCTAAATAACGGCGGTTATAAAGACCCGTCAGCGGATCAATCAGCGCCATGTTAAGTGATTGTTCATAATTGGAACGCAACAACTCTTGATAACGGCGGCGGCGTAGTTGCGCACGACAACGCGCCAATAATTCATTGCGATCAACGGGGCGCATAATATAATCTTGCACACCCATATCCAAACCTTGAGCCACGCGCGGCATATCCTCGTCATTGGCCACCATAACAATAGGAACATTGCGCGTTTTTTCATTAGAGCGTAAATGCGAACAAAAACGTAAACCATCTTCACGAGAAAGATTTAAGGACACCAAAATCAATTCAAAATCTTCGTTCATGATTTTATCCATCGCGGCCACACCGCCGTCAACAATCACGCATTCATGTTGGTCACGTTTAACCGTTTCAACAAATTTTTCCGCCTCAAAATTGCGATCCTCAACAATTAGAACGCGCGCGCCTTTTAAATCACTGTCTTCGTTCAAACGATCATCTTTATCCATACCGAGTGACGAGGCAGCACTTTCACGCACACGCCACTCATCAATCGTCATTTTTAATCGCAACAATGAACGCGATCGAGAGAACAACGCCGTATCATTAACAGGCTTGGATAGAAAATCATCAGCGCCTGCCTCTAATCCGCGCACGCGGTCTGTGGCATCGGTCAAAGCGGTTACCATAACAACGGGAATATGAGCGGTTTTGGGATTGGCCTTTAAACGGCGGCAGGTCTCAAACCCATCAATGCCAGGCATCATGATATCTAATAAGATCAAATCAGGGCTATCGGCTTCGGCCTTTTTGATGGCTTCTTCCCCATTAAAAGCGGTGATCACGTCATAATATTGTGCGGTTAATTTCGCTTCCAATAGCTTTACGTTCGGCAAAATATCATCAACAACCAATATACGCGCAGACATGTCTATAAACTCACTTTTTTTAGCTTTTATCCAAATATTTATTAATCATAGCCATGAAATCAGGCACAGAAATTGGCTTAGAGAGATAATCCTCACATCCGCCTTTACGAATTTTATCCTCGTCACCCTTCATAGCAAATGCCGTGACTGCAATCACGGGAATAGAGGCCAATTCGGCATCTTTTTTCAACTCAGCTGTTATATCCAAACCACTAACTTGGGGCAATTGTATATCCATCAAAATAAGGTCTGGGCGCTCTTCTCGCGCAATCTCTAGCACGCGCGTACCTTCTCGTGTCTGCACAACATCCGCACCGCACACACCGATAAGATCACAAAAAAGCTTTTGATTAAGTTCATTATCCTCAACCACCAGAACTTTTTTCTTGGCAGTTTCAATTTTACTGTTTGGGAGTGATGCTGTTTTGTTCATTATAGTATCGGTTTAAGAATCCGTTTGATCATCTTTCTGTTTCTTATCCTTATCACTTGGGGCGCACTTAGGTCTCGCATAAGGCGATAAGGCTTCAAGTGACTGTCTTATAGCAAAATCAGGATAGCGCACATTGAGGTCTGTCACAACGCCATTTACGAGTAAATTCATATCAATTTCATATTCGGCCTCAACATTATCATCCATCTGGGATAAGGGGAAAATTGCCATTTGTGTGCGCCAACCTGGGGCGCGTGCCAAATCATTATCCACATCTTTTGGCCAAATACGCTTGCGTTCGGGCTCTGAGATAGGTTTCAGTATGATACCAGAGGCCGTAAAAGCGCCTTCAGTGTCTGATCCATCGAACACAAGAGCTTTGACAAATTTCTTACCCTTAGCGGCCTTATTGAGCATTTCAACTGTGTGACGCACAGGAAACAGCGCTTTTGCGGGTATGTTAAGCGTGATATCTTCTGGCAATGAGAAAAGCACTGGAAAGAGACCATTTTTCAATTGAATTGGGTCTTGCGTATTGCCAGCAATATCATCTTCCGTGATGCCGTCGCGCACGCGCTCAACCTCAAATTCAAAGTAGTTGCCTGCTTTGGCTTCACGTGTGGTAAATTGCGACACCACCTGTGATGACGGGCTATCAATATAATTATAAAGCATCACAAAACGATGTGTGGTTTCCCAAAAATCGCATGTTTCTTTGAGATCGTAATACATTTTCCCATGAATATCGGCGATACCGCTAGATGTTTTAGCACTGCGCAAAGTGATGTCGTACAAGGCTCTATGCGGTGCCATCTTAACCTTCACCGTTTTTTCTGTGGCCACTTCAATGACATTAGCAAGCGCCGCCACCAAAGGTGTCGTCATAATGGCGACCAATATCGTAGCGAGCAAAAGCCTCTTATGTTTCAACATAGCTTTATATGTAGCGCTCTTTGGTGAAATTCGCAATTATTAAGCGTTAAAATCGAGAAAAAAATAATAAAAAACATGAAATTAATGCGTTTTTCTCATGCATGGCACAAAAGTTGGCATAGGACATGCATGTGTGAATTCTAACTGGGCATATGACCTAAAATAAATGCAATTCATATGGGAGGTATTAACTATGGCACCACCGATTACCGCGCAACTCGTGGAAAATAAAGACTTTGATCCTAATCAATGGCTACTTGATAACGAAAATACACGCGATTTAGAATATGCACGCGATGTCATCACGGCACAGCGCGCGCGCATTGAAGAGTTAGAAAATCTCGTGACGCGTGACGAGCTAACGGGTCTGTCCAATCGTCGTGGCCTTATGGATGTTTTACAAAAAGAACAAGATCGCGTTATTCGCGGCCAATCAACGGGCGCTGTTATCGTCATGATTGATTTAAATAATTTCAAAGATATTAATGATTTCTTTGGGCATGATGCGGGCGATCACGCCTTGCGGACCTTAGGCAACACTCTCCTTGGTTTTATCCGTTCAACGGATCATGTGGCGCGTGTCGGCGGCGATGAATTTATTTTATTGCTCACTCACACCACGCCATCACAAATTAAAGATCGCATCCGCATGCTCGAGCAATTGCTTGATACAGTGGCCTTTAAATCAAATGACCGCACCATATCCGTCTCCAGCGCGATGGGGCATGTCTCTCTTGATGGCCAAACATCCATCACTGAACTTTTGAAACATGCTGATAAGCGAATGTATTTTAACAAGAAATTAACCAAACAAGTTTCTCGCGCGACAAGAGTATCTGCACAAACACCCTCCAACACAAAAAAGAATGAGAGACGATCATCCTTCTTCGCAGATTCATGCCTAGATTTTTAGGCTAGACCACGAACACCGCCAAAGTTTGGCTGCTCAACTTACCCTCCCTTACCCCAAGAGCAGTTAAATAAGGTGGCTTACCTGCCCGATCAGGCCGCAACCCCCAATAAGTTAGCGCGTCTGGTCGGGCATTTTTTATACGATAAACTCTTGATATTTTTGTCATAATATTATATAATTTTGATATGTCACTAGAAACTTCAACAGTTGTAGAAATCGCTTCAAATCCTGCGTGGTTACTTTTTGCTGCGGGATTTGTTTTATTCACAATTATACAAAGAGATTTTTATAAAGACCTCGCTTTAAAAGATTCAATGACTAAACTTTTTAATAAGCTTCAGTTAAAAAATATAAAAATTAAAGAGCAAGCCAAACTGGATAAAGGCGATAGTAAAGGCATCACTATCATAAATATTGACTTAAATGATTTTAAACCTGTGAATGATACTTATGGTCATCAAGCTGGTGATGCAATATTGATCGAAACGGGTAGAAAATTAAAAAGCCTATGCCGTGGATATGACACTGCCCTGCGTGTTGGTGGCGATGAGTTCTTAATGATTTTAAAGAACATTACCCCAGACACTGCGAAGGTTCGAGTTGAGAAAATTAGACAAGAGCTACAAAACATAACCGCCACTCACCCCAACAATGACAAAGTAAAAATTAATGTAACCGCCAGTGTGGGTAGCGCCCATGTATCATCTGGTCAGACTATTGAAGACGGCATGACACGCGCCGATGCCGATATGTATTCAAGAAAACCCAAAAACTCTCGCAAAGCTAACGATTCTAAAACGCCTACCCATATCCTTGCATTAGGATAATTAAGCTGCGTCACCTTTAGGTGCCAATTTTGGCATATCGACCTTAACATGCACATCGCGCAAGTTTTTTGGGTCGACATTATTAGGCGCTTGCATCATCAAATCCATACCCTGTTGATTAAGCGGGAACGCGATCACTTCGCGAATGTTTTTCGCGCCTGCTAGTAACATCACAATACGATCAATCCCAGGGGCAAGACCACCATGTGGCGGTGCGCCAAAACGCATAGCCTCAAGCATTCCGCCAAAACGTTCCTCGAGCACTTTTTTATCGTATCCCGCAATACCAAAGGCAACTTCCATGATATCGCTACGATGGTTACGTATCGCGCCAGAGCTTAACTCATAGCCATTACACACGATGTCATATTGGTACGCGTTGATGGTCAAGGGATCCTTGGTTTTAAGCGCTTCTAACCCGCCTTGTGGCATTGAAAATGGGTTATGAGAGAAATCAATTACGCCCGTGACGTCATCTTGTTCAAACATTGGGAAATCAATAATCCAGCAAAATTTAAACACGCCTTTTTCACGATTGCCCATCGCATCACAAATGGCTTCGCGGGCAAGACCTGCAAATTTTGCGGCTTTGCTTTCTTTATCACACGAAAAGAACACAGCGTCGCCATTTTCCAATTTCATTGTGGTTTTGAGTTCCTCAAGAGCGGCAGACTCCATAAATTTGGCAATAGGCCCTTTATATTCATCATTATCAAGAATGATGTAGCCAAGACCAAATGCACCCTCACCACGCGCCCAATCATTTAGGCTGTCATAAAACTTACGGGATTGATCAGCCACTTTAGGGGCGCGAATAGCACGCACGACACCACCTTTGGCAATAATAGATTTAAACGCATTGAAAGATACATCCTCACGATCAAAGCAATGCGTGGCATCAACAATGAATAATGGATTACGAAGATCAGGCTTATCAGAGCCATATTTCATGATTGATTCTGCATACGGAATACGTACGAACGGCGCATCGGATACGGTGTGTTTTTCGCCCGTGAAATCTTTGAACTCTTCAAACACATCTTTCATCACAGGCTCGATGAGTGCAAAAACGTCCTCTTGTTCAACGTAACTCATCTCAATATCAAGTTGATAAAATTCACCAGGGGAACGATCTGCACGGGCATCCTCGTCACGGAAACATGGCGCAATTTGGAAATAACGATCAAAACCAGACATCATCAAAATTTGTTTGAATTGTTGTGGTGCTTGAGGTAGGGCATAAAACTTACCGGGATGCAGACGTGATGGCACGAGGAAATCACGCGCGCCTTCGGGGCTAGAGGCCGTCAAAATAGGCGTTTGAAATTCATGAAAACCCTTATCCCACATAGAACGACGAAGCGCCGCAATCACGCCAGAACGCAATTTAATGTTTTTGTGCAAACCTTCACGGCGTAAATCTAAATAACGGTGCTTGAGGCGCACTTCCTCACCCGTATCCTCGTCCACAGCCACTTGGAATGGCACAACATCGGATGGGCCTTGCATAATGGCCTCATCAATAAGCACTTCGATCTCACCAGTGGGCAGTTTTTTATTCACGGTCTCGTCCGTACGCGCAACAACTTCGCCCGTAATCGTGATTGAGCTTTCAACGCGCCAATCTTCAACTTCGGCCAATTGTTTATGACCTTCATGTAGCACAACTTGAGTCAGCCCGTATGTATCGCGCAAATCAATAAATAACACGCCGCCATGATCACGCATGCGGTGTATCCAACCAGAAAGGCGCACTTGCGAGCCCACTTCTGATTTGGTGAGCGCCCCACAATGATGGGTACGATATTGATTTATGGGCATGAATAAACTCATTAGCTTGATCTCTCTCTTAATTTCTGAACAAATAACGTTGTATGCAAATTATCACCGATTGCCAAGCTCTTGATGAATTTTTGTCCCACGCGATGACACAAAAATATGTCGCTTGTGACACTGAATTCGTACGTGTGCGTACATATTTCCCCGACTTGGCACTTATTCAATTGGCCACAACGACCAGAGATGTCCTTATAGATCCCTTAGAAGTCAAAGACTTAAGTGGTTTAAAAAAATTATTTGAATCAAAAAAAATCATTAAAATTTTTCATGCACCGCGCCAAGATTTAGAAATATTGCGCCACGATTTTAATTTTAGACCCGTGAATATTTTTGACTCGCAAATCGCCGCCGCGCTCTATGGCCTCCAAGACCAAATCGGCTATGAAGGCTTGGTCAAAGAATTTCTTGATGTTCAGCTTGATAAATCCTCTCAATTTACCAATTGGTTAGAACGCCCTTTATCAGAAGAACAACTCACATACGCCGCCAATGACGTAACATATTTGATCAAAGTGTATGAGAAAATGATGAGCGATATGGGCACGCGCTTTGAGTGGGCACGTGATCTATCACGATCGTACGAAAACGATGGATTGTTTGAGACGGATTTAAGACCACTTTATTACAAATGGGCGAACCGTGTTAAAAATGAAAACCAGCGCGTGAAATTATGGAGCGCAATATCGTGGCGTGAAGAACGCGCTATCCAAGTCAATCGCCCGCGTCCTTGGATTTTAAAAGACAAAGAATTACTCGATTACGCCAAAGAAGAAAAAGGGAAATTCCCGAGCCATTTAGATGATTTTGTATCCAAACATCAAAGCAAGCATCTCAAAATTGTACGTCAAATGAACAAAGACAAAGTAAAATCACTTAGTGCAAAACAACGCAATGCGCTTAAAGAGCTTAAGAAAACCGCGGGTAAAATTGCCGAAGAATGTAAAATGCCCCTTCGATACCTCGCCAGTAAAGAGGATTTTGATTATTACATCCGCTCGCACGATGTGCCATCCGATGGCTTTGATTGGCAATATACTCTATTGTGGAAAGCGATCAGGGATTTTAAACCCGAAAACACACAAGAAAAGGAAAGCGATTAACTCCATGCGTCACCTTATTCTTATGCGTCATGCCGAGGCTGGAATGCCACCTTTGGGAGAGCCTGATAAACAGCGCCCTTTGACCATCCGCGGGCAACAAGATTCTGTTAATCAGTCCAAATTCTTACTTAAAAATAATTTAATCCCTGACAAAACTATATGTTCAGCGGCCAAGCGCACCAGCACAACATGGGATATGGTCAAATCACAACTCACCAATCAATTGCCCTTTGATTTTGAAGAAGAACGCCTTGATAGCCTTTATAACGCCTCTCATGGACAACTTATGGATAAAATTGTGAATGTGTCGGAAAATATTGATATCTTAATGATCATTTCGCACAATCCAGGTATCCATGAAACCGCGCAAAACCTATCCAATCCAACCAAAGGGCATGCACATTCAGCGCTCTCAATGGAACTGCAAATAGGGTTTCCACCCGCAAGCATGGCTATTTTTGAAATTAATTCTTTTGGTTGGCATGACGTGTCTTACCAAACGTCAAAGCTTGTTCACTTATTCAAAATTTAATTCTTCTTGTTCATTCATCACATCACGAATAATGGGCACTGTGATTGTTTTTTTACGCGTGAGTGAGAGTTGATCTGCGCGATCAATCAGCGTTTTAACCGCCATGAAACTGCGCTCAACCCGTGGTAAAATGTATTCAATCACGTCAGGCGAGACAATCAATTGCTTGTCAGATAGTAATTTTACGATCAACGCCTTGAGCAAGGTATCATCAGGCAAATCAATTGAAACAGCCGTTTGCGCCACAAGGCGAGAGCGCAAATCAGGGATGATAAACGCCCATTCTGATGGTGGCTTAGAGGCTGTGAGTAAGCCAAACGCGCCCTCTTCTTTCATCGCATTAAATTTATGAAACAAAGCCTCTTCTGCATCACGATTCCCAATGATGGTTTGATCCACATTATCAACGCTGTACCCGTCCGATTTCGTATCCCATACATTTTTTAAATGCGTTTTACCTGAGCTTTCAGGGCCATAAATGATGATAAAAGGTGATGGCCATTGTGGATATTTATCGATCCATGTTACTGCTGTTTCATTAGAGGGGCTGACCCAAAAATCGCTGCGTCCCTGCGCGGCGCGATGCGGTAAATCAAACGTCATTTGTTTATCGGTAATTTTAGACATGCCTTAACGCAAGGATCCCGCATCAAGCACCAATCCCCCCGCCCCAGGCGTAACGCGCCATCCCAAAGATGACCATTGTGATAGGATTTGATCAGGCGAGGCCAAACTTGTCATGTTTAAAATAGCAAAATTGCTAGACATGGTTGCGATTTTAAAACCACGCACTTCTGGGCGCGCACTAATTAGGCTTTGCGCCAAGAGCCAATCGGGCACTTTGTTAAAACGCACCGTTAATTGCCAACTGCTTAGGTTCGGTGCCTGATTTTGTCTTTGCACTGGGTTTTGTCCATACCCACTATCAGGTCTTGCCGAACGACCATCAGGTCTAATCGCTGACTCCCCATTGATGAGCGCATTATCAGGATTCCAAGCGGCGTCAGGATTAAATGGAATAGGTTGTTGTCCCGCCAAAGGATCACCAAATAATGTTTCATTACTGGCATTTGCATTGAGATCAACGGGCACTGGTAATTTTCGATCGAAAGGCAACGATTGATTGGCCAATATTGCAATTGCGCGGGGCTTAAATTTATAACTGAGGCGCGCTTTGTACCGTGTATCAGAAAAATGTTCCTCATCCACTTTGAAGCTTTTAACCAGAGCATCAGGGTTTGTGCCCCGCAAATCCGTGCTCGCGCCTTGAGCCTCTAAAAATGCTTGAACGGCAACTTCAGAGCCTTTTTTGAACGCCGCGGCACGGGCAACCACAGCATCATCAGCCGTAACATCCACCACGACATCTGTGACCGCATATGGATCAACATTGTCCGATATTTCAATGGTGGCTGGTTCGGCAGTGTCTTCAACCTCTTGTGTCTCTTGAACCACTTGATTCTCTTGAGCGAGAGCCGTTGAAGAAAATACCAATAATAAAATGAGTAATATGCGCATGGGTATTTATATAGACAAATTATGCGCGCGTTGCCATGCCGAAAATACAATTAGCGCCCAAATGGGTTGTGCAAACTCAGTGCGCCCTGATTGAATATTGTCCCATGCACGCCAAATCTCCTCTTTTGGCATGACGTCCAGTTCGGTAAAATCTTGAAGCGCAGCGTAAGCCCACTCTTTTAAATCACCGCGCAAATAGCTGGCAATCGGTACTGTTAAGCCTTTTTTGGGCGTGATCGTGATGTTATGTCTGCGCAATATTTGTTTGGCAAGCTTTTTATTTTGCCATTGCGTCCGTGGCATTTGATCCATCATATCAAAAAGAGGTTTCGATAAATATGGCGTGCGCCCTTCAAGCGTGGCTTGCATAGTCGCGTTATCAAATTTTGGTAAAAGTTGATTGGGCAAGAAAAAATCAATATCGTTTTGTCTAAAATCATCCTTAAAATCAACCTGCGTACCATTTGGCCATAGCCTTAAAAGAGCGTCATACGCATTGTCGCTATTGCTAAGCAACATATGGGTAACCTTATCAAACTTGCGATCCAATTGGGTTTGACCGAGTATTGAGGCTAAACCTGATAGTGGTCTCATCGCAGGCCACATATGTTTGAGCCAATGCCTGTTGTCAAAAATTTGTTTTAATCGTTTTTCGCCCGCATGACGCGTATAGCCCGCTTGTAATTCATCGCCGCCCTCACCGCCCAACATCACAACGCAATCATTGGCGGCAAAATCTGTGAGCGCCGCGAGCGGGAAATACGCCGTATCGGCAAGCGGTTGATCAAGCGTTCCTAGTTTTTTGGGAATTATGCTCGCTAAATCTTTATCGTTCATCCTGAGCACGTGATGGGGCGCATCAAACTTTTGAGCCATGGCGCGCGCCTGCACAGATTCATCATATTCATCATTTTTTGATTGGAAAGAAAGCGTATAACAAGGTAACGTTTCGCCTAAATTAGTCTGCGCTGTGGCAAGAATTAGCGCCGAGTCGACACCCCCCGAGAGAAACAATCCTTTTGTGCGTTCGGAGCGTAACCTTTTGGACAGGCTATCGGTAAACAACGCTTCAAAATCTTGAACAGCATTCCTTGATTGATACTCATAATCATTTGTTTTCGTTTGATATTGTTGTTTTGTAAGGTGAGTTTGTGTCATATCCAATGTGATGATTTGCGCTGGCATGATCGAGCCAACATCTTGAAACACTGATAATGGTTTAGGCACAAATCCATAGGAAATATAGTGTGATATAGCTTTTGTAGATAATTTAGTATCGGGTAATTTTTTAAATGACTGTACTGATGATGAAATATACAAAACATTGTCTTTATATTTGTAAAACAATGGTTTTTCACCATAAGTATCATTTATTATATAATATTTTTTATTTTTGTGATCGCTTAAGAAAATGGCAAACATGCCATCAAGTGTGGCCAAAGTTTTTTCAATGCCCCAATGTACAAAAGCTTTGAGCAAAACTTCGGCATCACTTTTGCTCTTAAACTCGCATTGAAACTCATCTCTTAGGCTTTGCTTGATTTCAATATAGTTATAAATCTCACCGTTAAAAAACAATGTATAATCGCCCTCACTCATGGGTTGAGCGCCAGCCTCACCGACACCTTGGACAGGCAATCGTCTAAAAAGCCCCGTAACGCGCTTGTCTGCACTTACAAAATATTGCTCGTCATCACGTCCGCGATACGCCAAAGGCTCTGCCATAGAGCGAACCCACGTCTCACGTTGCATAAGATTGATGCTATTGTGTGGGTCGATAATGGCTGTAAAACCGCACATAAATTATAATTTTCCTCTCGCCTCTTAAAAAATATAATGCTAGGTCATAGTGATGCACAATGTAATAGGAAAAGAATAAAATATCATGAAGGATGACGCTTACGCAAAAGCTGGTGTTTCCATTGACCGCGGTAATGCGCTCATTGAAGCCATTAAACCAGCCGTTAAAGCCACTAAACGTACGGGACTTATGGGCGCGCTCGGTGGCTTCGCTGGTATATTTGATTTAAAAGCATGCGGGTATAATGATCCTCTTTTGATATCTGGCACGGACGGTGTTGGTACGAAACTCAAAATAGCCTTAGAGGCCAACAAACACGATACAATTGGCCAAGATTTGGTCGCTATGTGCGCCAATGATATTTTGGTACAAGGCGCGGAAGCTTTATTTTTCCTTGATTATTACGCCACCTCAAAACTTGATGTGGATGTTGCTACATCGGTCATCACAGGCATTGCCAATGCGTGCAAAGATATCAACTGTGCGCTTATCGGCGGTGAAACGGCTGAAATGCCAGGGCTATACCATGATGATGATTACGATCTCGCGGGCTTTGTTGTCGGTGCTGTCGAGCGTGAAAACCTCATCACGGGTGAACACGTCCAAACGGGTGATGCCATTTATGCGCTACCCTCATCAGGGCTACATTCAAATGGTTTTTCATTAGTGCGTAAAATTGTGAAAGATAACAATCTTAGTTATAACGATACGTGCCCTTGGGATAATGCGCAAACATTAGGAGAGGCATTATTAGAGCCGACAAAACTATACGCCAATGATATAAAAGGCTTATTGGACACACATAAAAAGAATATCCACGGCATGAGCCACATTACGGGTGGCGGTTTATTAGAAAATATACCGCGCGTGTTACCTGATGATTTGCAAATGAATCTCAATCATGATGCTATTTTCCCATTGCAGCCTCTGTTTCAATGGCTGCAAGAAAAAGGCGGACTTACTAATGAGGAGATGATGCGCACCTTTAATTGTGGCATCGGATTTGTCATTATTGCGCCTGCTAGTTTAAAAATTAGCGATCATGTCATTGGTACTATCCAAGCCAAATGAGTGAAAAATCACGCCTTGTTATCTTGATTTCTGGGCGAGGCTCCAACATGGAATCTGTAATTAAAGCCTCTCAAGACACTGATTTTCCAGCAGAAATCGTACATGTAATATCTAACATATCTAGCGCTCAAGGCTTAGATACAGCGCAAAGTTATAATATTCCAACAAGTGTTATTGCTCACAAAGATTTTGCAACGCGCACTGATTTTGAAACGGCTTTATGTGACGCCATTAATAATGAAAACCCTAACTTAGTATGTCTTGCTGGTTTTATGCGCATTTTAGGACAAACTTATTTTGATCGCATCAAGGCACCCACATTAAACATTCACCCATCATTGCTCCCAAAGCATAAAGGGCTTCATACGCATCAAGCGGCATTGGACGCAAGGGATAAAAAACATGGAGCAACCGTACATTTTGTGACGCCAACCCTTGATGATGGCGCAATAATCGTGCAAGAAAGCATAGATATTAATGAAGGTGATGACGCGGACGATTTGGCCGCGCGGTTATTGCCCATAGAACATAAGCTGTACCCAACGGCGATACGAAAGGTTTTAAAACAATGAATTTTATGATCATACACGGCACAAAAGGCACCCCGCAGAGCAATTGGTTTCCATGGCTCAAGGATGCTTTGGAAGACTTGGGACACAATGTTGTTGTGCCTGAATTCCCAACACCAAAAGACCAAGACGTTGATAATTGGCTTGATGTGTTTGATGACAATATTGAAGACCCTGCAAACACTGTATTAATAGGCCATTCTATAGGCGCAACATTATTGTTTAATGCACTTTTTGGCGCAGAAGAAGCATTCAAAGCCACATTTTTTGTCGCCCCCGTATTAGAGAATATTGGAAAACCTGAGTACGATAAACTCAACCAAAGCTTTTACGATATTGAATTTGATTGGCAAGACATCAAATCACATGCGGGCGCTGTTCATATTCTTTACGGGGAAAGTGACCCTTATATTCCCAAAAGCCAAGTGGAGGCGTTAGAGCGACACCTTAAAACGCGTATGACCGTTATACCACGCGGTGGACATTTGAACAGCGAGGCTGGATTTACTGAATTTCCTGATATCCTTAAGATGATCGCGGTGCTTAAGTAAACGCTTTTAAAGCCTTGCCATAGCTATGTTTTTTTGGTTTCATATAAGAGTAGATCAAATCAAAACTTTGAATAAGGAAAAGTCCAATGGCAGACGCACAATTACATAGCAAAAGCGATCCTAAAGAGTTCGCTAAATCTCACCAATTATGGGTGAATTTCAACAAAATCACCAAATGGGTTATCATAGCTATAATCGTCGTTTTGGCGCTTATGGCTCTTATACTTGTATAAAAAGGAATAACAATTATCGTGCGCGCTGTTTTATTCATACGTTTTTCGTTACTGACAGCATTCATAGTGTTATGCGGGTTTTCTGCACAAGCTGGCACCATCAGCATTACCGATTTAAAACGTGAAAATATCACACCTTTTTTAAGCCCCCTCGCGCAAAGTAACATTAATATTGATACACTGAACAAAGCGGCGCAAGACGCCGAATTTAATGGTCGTAAAAATGTGTTGCGCCTTGGCCAAACCAATCCTGGAGGTTGGTATACCATCAATATTGAAAACAATACCAATGAGACACGGTTCGTTTTTGAATTTGGTGGCACGCCATTAGAGCGTGATGGCGTCTTGAACAGCATCGGCGTCATCAATTTGACGGAAAAAAAGACACTTATTAATGGTATGGAACAAAACAAGGCGGTGATTGCTGATCCTATAGTGATCAATCTTCCAAAAGGTGAAATGACAAGCGTTGCTTTATATTTTGAAAGCAAACCTCCTTATCATTTCTTTTCAAAACTTTATTTACAACCTTTATCCAAAGCAACATCAGGACATGCGCCTATTAATATTGCCCTAATCGCCGCATTATGCGCTGTGGCGTTTGCTGTGTTTGCTGTGGGTATCGCCTATCATCCTCTTACGGGTTTAGTGACCGCCATCGGTATCATGTTTCCGCTTATGTACGTGTTTTTCCAACCCGTGCCATTATTGGATTGGCAAAATGTTTACGCGAGCTATGGGATAGGCCTATGGTTTATGGGCGCGCAAATATTGTTTTTTATCGCCAGTATGTTTCAAGCGCGGGGCGGTATGTCCGCCCTTTCAGGGATCGCGCTTTTGATGGGCATGCTTTCTATTGCGGCTATTTTTATCGCCTTTACCTATGGCACGGAAAATTTGTCACTTGATCTTAAAATCACAATCCTGCGTCTCGCGCCAGCCTTGCCCATTTTTGCCACGATTATGATTGCGCTTCAAAATAATTATATGCGCTCTAATATAGGACGCGCCGCTATGGCATCAATTTTATTCGCTTTCATTGGACATGGGTTATACGTATTGGCGCACGTCACGAGCCTCGCACCCGTGTGGTTTGTCTATGCCCCATGGATCGCACTTATTCTTCAAGGCCTATGCTTTGTACGCCTCTTATTCTCACGCGGGGAGGCCATATTTTCCGAGCGTTTACGTGTTGAAAGCTTAAAGCTCAAAGAAGCCGAACAAATGAGTAGGGTTAAACAATCCAAAGAAGCCGCTGACCAAGCCCGCCTGATGCGCGTGATTGAACGCGAACGTGAAGTGATGGAAGAATTGCGAGAACGCGAGTCACTGCGAACGGAAGAAATGCGCCGTGCCAAAGAAGTGGCTGATGAGGCAAATCGTGCTAAATCTGCGTTCTTGGCCGTGGTGAGTCATGAAATTCGTACCCCCATGACAGGTATCATGGGCATGGTTCGTTTACTGCTTGATAGCGCTCTTGGTGGGCGTGAACGCGAATATGCCCAAACCATCAAAGATAGTGGCGATTCTATGCTCCGTCTTTTAAACGACATTTTGGATTTCTCAAAAATCGAGAATGATCACCTCAGTCTTGAAGACATTGAATTTGATATACGGCATTCGGTTAAAAGTATTGTGCGTCTCATGTCGGGGCAAGCCTCAAATAAGAATATTGAGCTTCTCTCAGATATTGACAAGAGCGTGCCACGTTATGTGCGCGGTGACCCATCACGTTTGCGTCAAGTTCTTTTGAATCTCGTAGGCAACGCCATTAAATTCACATCGACAGGCAATGTAACCATCATGATTAAAAAGATCACTGATGATAGCAAAGCCGCCATCGAAGGTGACATCCCTGCTTTTGACGAAGACAAATATATCCACACGCTTTCATTCGCTGTCAAAGACACGGGCATAGGCATTAGCCCCGATGCGCAAGCCAATATTTTTGCACCCTTTTCACAAGCCGATAGCTCTATCACACGTAAATTTGGCGGGACTGGTCTTGGGCTAGCCATATCCAAACGCCTTATCGAGGCCATGGGCGGTGCCATATCCCTTAAAAGCATTGTCGGCACTGGTTCTACATTTTCATTCACCCTGCGTATGGCCGAAGGCTTCTCAGACCAAGCTGGAGACAACGCGAACGCTACATTAACATCACTTGAACATGATATCCCCTCTCTTAAGATTCTGGTGGTTGAGGATAACGAGATTAATCAACGCGTAGTGCGTGAAATGTTGGAACGTGCCGATCACAATGTTTCTGTGGTGGGCAGTGGCGAAAAAGCGGTTGAGGTTGCGGGAAAAACATATTTTGATCTGATTATCATGGATGACGAGTTACCCGAAATGTCGGGCGGCGAAGCGACCAATGCTATCCGCCAAAGCAACGGATTATGTGCCAGCTCCATTATTCTTGGGCTTACTGGTAATGTTACTGATGAAGATAAAAAACGCCTTCTTAATTTTGGTATGAATGATGTTTTGGGTAAACCTATTGATCCTGCCAAATTGCAAATCGCGCTCGTAACAAATTTTGTTGGGACGGATAATCATAAAGACACGTCTAGCGATAATGACGATCAAAAAACGTCAGCCTACACGCCAGAACCAGCGCCAAAAAACGCGCCCGTATTGAAACAAAAAACGATGGAATCGTCCATTCCGATTGTTGATGACGCTATGCTTGGCCCTCTTAAAGAAACACTTGGCGAGGAAGCACTCAAAGATCTTATAGGTTCTCTATTTGAAAAAGCGGATGAAATTATGAGTGAAATATTCGAAGCACGCGATAAAAAAGATTTAGAAAAATTAGGTCACAAAGGCCACGAGATGAAAGGTATGGCGGGTAATTTTGGATTGGCCGCGCTCTCACATGCCTCTGGTGTTTTGGAAAAAGCGGGTAAGCAAAATGACGAAAGCGCCGCGATTTATATCATTGATCAGATTCAACAAAATCTGGATGATGCGCGCGACGCTTTAAAGGATTATTTATAAAATAAAAATTGATTAGCCAACAATTTGTTCTGGGTTAAAGAACTGAGCCATTTCAAGTTTAGCATTTTCAAGTGAATCTGAACCATGAACTGTGTTCTCGCCAACGCTCTGCGCAAATTCAGCGCGAATTGTGCCAGCATCAGCATCAGATGGGTTTGTTGCGCCCATAACTTTACGGTATTGAGCGACAGCATTTTCGCCCTCCAACACTTGAACAACCACGGGGGCTGATGTCATGAACTCAACGAGTTCGCCATAAAATGGACGCTCGGCGTGAACTTCGTAAAACTTCTTAGCTTGGTCTTCACTCATGTGAATACGACGTTGTGCCACAATGCGTAGACCACTTTTTTCGATCAATGCGTTCACAGCGCCTGTCAAATTACGTTTTGTTGCATCAGGTTTTAAAATAGAGAATGTTTGTTCGATAGCCATGAGGGTAAAATCCTTTTGTTAACTGTTAATTATGTGCCCCTACGTAAGACAGCTAACCCAAAAGATCAAGGTGCTTTTAATGTTCGTATATTTTTAAAAGCAAAATCAACGGGATTTAGACTTTGCCTATCAGCATGCATAGCTTTTAAAATAGCTGTGGTGGCCTCTTTGCGAGTTGGTTGAGATAAGCCCTGTTCATCAAATTCTTGCAACAAATAATTTGTCCCGCGAGTGATCAACTTTCCATTAAAATCAAAGCGAGCATCTTTCATCTTGTTGCCTTGGAAATGACCCAATCGTCCCATAATAAGCGTTGTGTGAATATTAATAACCATCTTAAAAAATAAACTTTGTAAGGGTAGAGGTATACGACCAATGTCAAACTTAGCGCGCTCACCTATGAATTCCATTTTTAAAACACCTTGTTGCATACCTATGTAAAATTTATGCACTTTAGCAGGCGCTACAAATGCACTGCGCTTATCAAATCCTGCTTTAGATACATCAAAACCATTGAGACGATTTTGACTACATGTTTCTCCCAACTTTGGCCAATCTTCTGGCTCTAAGGTGTGTGGTTTTCCACCGAATAAAAATTGTTGCGCCGAAGCAGCATCTTCAAAATCTTTTAAAGTCACGTAAACGGGTGAAGCTTGGGTACTGACTGGATTGTAATCAGGATTATAGTTTTCAAAGAACGGTTGCCCATAGGTTGGTGCAATTTCAGTGGTATTGGCCAGCATAGCCATAGCGAAATCATCACATATATAATTAATATAATCGCCGCGCCCTATGATGTCCGCTTCTGCTTCTGTCAAAGCATGCATCGCGCTCATATCTAATGAGGCATAGTAATCTACATATCCCTTCAACATATCTCTTGGCAGGTTGAACATAGCCATTGCTATGATTAACTGGGGCACTGTCGTACCTTGCATCCGTGTACTACCTGTCAAAACCATTTCTCCTATATTGAGGCATATGGTGTTAACATTTGGATTCTCAATGATTTCTTTGCAACGTTCAATTTTTATGAGTTGTTCTTCAGGGTTACAACATATGAAATAGGGTTTTCGATTACTTATTTCACCTGCTTTGACCGCGGCGCCAATCACCATAGGCGTTTGACCACCCTCAATTGGGAATATTCCTAAACCGTTTGATCCTAACTGACTTTCGGTCGTTAAGAGCGCGCCCCATTTGGCATGATCTTCAAAGTTCTTTATGGACACAAAAATCGACGTATCTCCACCACCTGCAAATGCTTGAACGCGATCATTATCCTCAGGATAGACACGGGAATAATCATGTTTGATTTGTTTGACGGCGCGACCAGGTGAACCAAATGACCCCAAAACTGTGGGATCACCCTTCTCTCGCGCATCATTACAAGCACTCGTTATTTCTTTTATCACATCCCAATAATCAGATTGAGTTTTTTGCAACGCCGTGACATCAATTTCTTGGCAAACATTATAGCCATGCGTGAGGTCGTTTTTTGCCCACTCAGATAGGTGTTTTGTTTTAGGATGGGGACGCTCTGAGCTAACATCAGACGCTATCACATGCTGTTCATGTGTTGGCCAATAATTATCAAAATCAATTTTCCATTGCTCCATAGTATAAGTTTAAAGAGACGGCTAATATATGTCAATAAATTATACGTTAACCAATCTTGGCTTTTAAGCTTTCCATCGCCGTTTCGGCTTTAGCGCCATCAGGCCCACCCGCTTGTGCCATGTCGGGACGTCCACCGCCACCTTTACCGCCCAAAGCTTCGGACGCCACCCGCACCAAATCAACAGCGCTCACTTTACCCGTCAGATCGCTTGTAACGCCGACAACAACAGACGCTTTACCGTCCTCATCATTCACAGAGACAAGTGTCACCACAGCTGATTTATGTTTGGTTTTAAGCGCATCGACCATGCTTTTTAAATCACCAGCAGGAATATTGCGCAACACTTTGCCAATAAATGGAACATTATTGATGGTTTCAATATCATCACCGTCCGAGGCGCTTCCGCCCGTGGCAATGTGTTGGCGGAGTTGCACAATTTCTTTTTCCATTTTCTTGCGATCAGATAATAACGTCTCAACGCGCGTTTCAAGTTCATCTTGTGGCACTTTAAGACCTTGCGATAAGGCGCCCAAAGTTTTTGCATCATGTATCATCAACTCAAAGGCCGCTTGCCCAGCCACGGCTTCAATGCGGCGTACGCCTGATGACACCGCGCTGTCGCTAATGATACGGAACACGCCAATGTCGCCCGTGCGTTTCACATGTGTGCCCCCGCATAATTCAATTGAAAACGCTTTACCTGTGTCCTTTGGAGCACCCATGGATAGCACGCGCACTTCATCCTCATATTTTTCGCCAAACATAGCCAAAGCACCAAAATCGCGCGCATCATCAATATCCATGATGCGTGTTTCCACAGGCGTATTTTCACGAATGGCTTTATTCACAAGACGCTCAACTTCCAAAACTTCATCAGGCGTGAGCGCTTTAGGGTGCGAAATATCAAAACGTGTCCGTTTGTCATCTTGCAGCGATCCTTTTTGCGCAACATGGTTGCCAAGCACTTGGCGTAACGCCTCATGTAAGAGATGCGTCACCGAATGATGCGCGCGAATGTCGTTACGACGCGCTACATCAACGGATAAGTTTGCACTGTCTTTTAATTTAATTGAGCCAGATTTTAATGTGCCCACATGGCAAAATAATGTGCCCACTTGTTTGCGCGTGTCGCTGACTTCGAATATTTGTCCTTTGGAAAATGTGATTGTTCCCTTGTCACCAACTTGTCCGCCCGACTCGGCATAAAATGGGGTTTGGTTAAACACAAGAATTGCTTCGTCACCAGCCTTAAGTGTTTCAACGCTTTTGCCATCTTCAACAATCGCCTTGCAAATGCCCTCGGCCTCATCTTTGGCATATCCAAGAAATTCTGTTGCACCAGTTTTTTGTTCAATATCAAACCAGATTTTAGAAGTCGCTGCATCGCCCGATCCAGCCCAGCTTTTACGTGCCTCAGTCTTTTGCGCTTCCATAGCTTTATTAAATCCATCCACGTCCAATTCAATGCCACGTCCACGTAATACATCTTGCGTGAGATCGAGCGGAAAACCAAATGTATCATAGAGTTTAAAAGCCGTTTCACCGTTAAAAACATCACCGTTTTTAAGAGTCGCCATCTCGCTATCAAGTAATTTCATCCCGCGATCCAGCGTCTGGCCAAAACGTGCTTCCTCGAGTTGCAACGTGTTGATAATCAAATCACGTGCACGAGTAAGCTCTGGATACGCTCCCCCCATAGATTTTTCCAATGTTGGAAAGAGTTTATGCATCAATGGCTCGCTCGCGCCCAATAAATGCGCATGACGCATACCGCGGCGCATGATACGGCGCAAGACATAGCCCCTGCCCTCATTACTTGGGAGCACACCTTCGGCAATTAGGAACGAAGCGGCACGTAAATGGTCAGAAATGACGCGATGTGACGCGCAATCTTCCATGCCCGTGATGTCCATAATTTGTTTGATTAAATCTTGGAAAATATCAATGTCGTAATTGCTATGCCCATTTTGTAAAATCGCTGAGATGCGTTCCAAGCCCATACCTGTATCAATGCATTGCATTTCTAAAGGGACACGCGAGCCATCCTCAAGCTGATCAAATTGCATGAACACAATGTTCCAAATCTCGATAAAGCGGTCACCATCCTCGGTCGGAGACCCTGGGGGCCCACCCTCAATATGGTCACCATGATCGTAAAAGATTTCCGTACAAGGTCCACATGGCCCCGTGTCACCCGCTGACCAGAAATTATCGGACGTTGCAATGCGAATGATTTTATCATCCGAAAGCCCTGCTACTTTTTTCCAAATTTTAACCGCCTCTTCATCCGTATGATACACCGTCACAAGCAATTTATCGACTGGCAGACCGTAAACTTTAGTGATGAGCTCCCAAGCGTAGCTAATCGCATCTTCTTTGAAATAATCGCCGAATGAAAAGTTTCCAAGCATTTCAAAAAATGTATGATGGCGCGCCGTGTAACCGACATTCTCCAAATCGTTATGTTTTCCACCCGCACGCAGACATTTTTGTGAGGTCGTGGCGGTTGAATAATCGCGTTTATCAATCCCCGTGAACACGTTTTTAAATTGCATCATGCCCGCCATAGTGAACATAGCACTCGGGTCGTTTTCAGGGATCAAAGGGCTTGATTTCACATGTTTGTGCCCTTTGCTCTCAAAAAAGCCAGTGAAAGCGTTGCGGACATCAGATACGGTTTTAAATTTATTATTTATAGCTTTATCATTCATAGCTATGACCTTAGCAAAACTAGGACAGAGAGCAAGATGTTATATTATTCAACGAGTGGGTTTTTATAGGCGCGGATTGTATCCCACGGAAAGCGTATCCAAGTCTCTTGATCAGTTTCTTGAATAAAATGATTTACACGTGTCTTACCAAGAGGTTTTACAAAGATTGTTGCGAAACAGGCCTCAGGTAGAGCTTTCTTGACCGCGTCAAGCGTTGTGCCTTTATCAGCCAAATCATCCACAACCAAAACTGATTTACCTTTTAAAGATTGCGGCAATTTTAAAACTTCAGCTGCCCCTGCTTCTTTACCCTCATTACCTTTATAAGTTGTTACACATATCGTATCAATGTAATGAACGTTAAGCTCTCGTGCCAGTAGGCCGGCAGGAAACAAACCACCACGAGTAACCGCAACGATACAATCATATTTTTTACCCGTTTTTAAAATGCTTTGAGCAAGGCGAATGCTTAAATTTTGAAGCTCATCCCAACTTAAGTAAATTTCTTTTTTATAACTCATATATAGTTTTTATGGTGCTGGTTTACCATTGTAAAGCACAGATGATGTATCACTCATGGCGTTTAACTTTTCACGCCATGCATGTTGCGCAAGATTTTTGAATCCATTGGGTAAATGAAATGTTCTGACTAACGATTCCTCACTAGTGTCATAAGGTCTGTGTGCACAATCCGTATATGATTGATCGTTACTAACGAGTGCTCCTTCTTGAAATATAAGCTCCTCATATTGATCGAAATCACTTTGCCAATAGGTGATAATCTTACCTATGTTACACCACAAGGCTTCTGACATCACCAATGATCCAACCTGACTAGGCGGTAACATTGTATATAATAGTGCCTCTCTAAGGTTCCAAGGCGTATCTATACCTCGCTCTTTTTGAGCCTCACACGCACTTCGTAATGCTCGCGCTTCAGCTAATTCCAACGGGGAAATTGCTCTACAATCAGTTTGTTCATGCTGTATCATGTTAGGCATTGAAACGATTGCACTTCTGCGACCATGAGAAGCGCTTAAGGAAAAATTACGCTTAACGTCATCATTTATCTCTATTTTTGTACCATCGACAATTGGAATAGATCCTTGACCATATCCTTTTTGAAACTCTTCTAAATACTTAAGATCGTTGAATTTCGCTATTGTCGCTGTGTCTTCATATGTAGCTCCATAAGTTACAATGAAGCGACCTCTTGAGAGCAAACCTTTTCCAACGAGATACTGTGACACAATTTCTTCTTTTGAAAAGCATGCCACGCAACTCTCACCACTTGATGACATAATCACATAGTTCTCATCGCTTTTATTATTCGATAAGAACTTTTCTAGCCTTTCAATGATTTCTGAGCTTAGCGCTTCGCTTTCAGCATGTGCACTGCCAATTCCTTTTGCCAAAACTGCATTGGCTTGCAATCCACTTATGTCTTGATAGCGATCTTCGCGCTTATTATAAACGCCTACTGACGCTCCAAAAGGTCCACCACGGCCTGCTATTACATTTCCGAAAGCAAATTCATCAGTTTTGTTCAAAAGACTAGCTAAGAGATTATGCGGAACTTCTTTAAATATATTATGGCTCATACCATAAATTCTTAACAAACCACTTCGGTTATGTCAATTTAAAATTGTTTGGATAGTTTGTCCAAAGATGCGCTCGCGCGTTTATTCAAGATGCGATCATACACCCACATATTGGCCACAACTTTTTTCATGAACAACCGTGTTTCTCCAACAGGATAAGTTTCCATGATCAAAAATGGGTCGTTCGCAATAGATGAATCCGTTTTAGCCAGCCATTTTTTCATGGAGTATGGACCATTATTGTAGGCCGCGAGCGTGAGATAGATGTTTTTATTGATTTCAGTGCGGTTGGCCAAATCACGAACATAAGTTGAACCAAGTTTTACATTGTAGCTTTCATCATGCAGTTGTTCGCTTGATTTATATCCCACGCGATCAATATGAAGCGCGGTGTTGGGCATAATTTGCATGAGACCTAATGCACCTGCTGGGCTATTAGCCTTAGCGTTAAAGCGCGATTCTTGTTTGATGATGGCATGAACCAGCGCCATATCGGCTTGGACTGCTTTTTGAACGTTGTCACTCAGCACAGGGTATGATTGCGCGTTATAAGCCACATCACGGCGTAATTGATGGGCAGCAAATTGACCATAAAAATGAGTTGGCGCGATTTTCACCGCTTGCTCTAAATACGCTTTAGAAACTTTATTTTGTCCCAAGTGCTTAGCGGCACGGGCTGACCATACGGCGGCACGAACGCGAGCATTTTTGATTTGTTTTTTGTCATGCACCAGTGCGCCAAATGTTTCCAAGGCCATGTCATATTGACCCGCTTGCCAATGCGTAAGCCCCATCGAAAACACAGGTGATCTGGATTGAACGGGCACGTCAATAGATTGAACGGTTTTAGGTAATGAAGGTTTGGCCACAGATCTAGGTGCAAGCGCTTTGGCCTCCCCAGCTGTGATAGAAATCTCAACAGCCTTAAGGTCAGGCTTAATATTTGGCTTGAGGACGGCCCAAGGGGCAGTTCCTGCGCTGATGGGCCATAGCATGGTAACAGCTAACAATCCCAACGCACATGCCTTTGCACTACGCATGAGGGAGGATATAACTTGTGTTATTTCAAATGTCCAGCTTTGTGTGAAAAATTATCCCCGCTTCAAAGTTAAACCTTTGTTTTAAAAAGATTATATTTTGAAATTTTATTGCCAATGTAAGATGACAAAAATTAGGAATAATGTATTACGAATCGAGTTTTTCTATGGTTCTAATCTGCTCAACAGCTTCATCGACAGAGTAATTTGTTGTATCGATAACCATATCCACATCTGGCCACTCCTCATAGTCTCTTTTCAAGACTTTTTCCCAAGTGGAAGGTTTATGACCCTCAATGTCAGAAACTCTATTGTCCACTCTGTTTTTGTGTATATCCATGTCTGAACAAATGATTTCGATTTGAAGCAACAACGAATTCGTTTCACTCGCAACTTTTTTCCAATGCTCTCTTGTAAGTAAAATTGGGTTAACAGAGTCAGCTATTACGCTGATACCATTCTTTAAGTTATCTTTTGCCACCTCATAAGCAATCAAATAGCCTCTATGATCAATCGTCTCTATTCCATCACGAACCATAGCCTGCTCAATAGTATCAATCCGCAAATATGATGCTCGTATAGCTTTTGATAACTTTTTAGCTATAGTTGTTTTGCCAGTTGCTGGCAAACCACCAAATACGACTAAAATTGGTTGGGTCATGATTTCTCTATTTTTTCCATGACTTTGATCATATCGTGCCATGCTTTTTTCTTTTGTAACGGACTGCGCATCAGATAAGCAGGATGATAAAGCGCATAAAGCTCTATCTTTTTATCAAGCTCTATACCGCTCGTTTGCGGTTTGTAATTATGCCATTTGTTACGCGCTTTTGATAATGTGGGCGCGCCTTCAATCAGAGTTTGAATGGCCACCGCGCCCGCACACAAAATAATATCAGGTTTTTGTAAGGCAATATGTTTTTCAATAAAAGGACGCGCAATCGTCATTTCTTGTGGTGTTGGTGTCCTGTTACCAGGGGGACGCCAATTTAAGACATTCGATATATAAAGAGATTTTTTAGGATCGTCCTCTTTGCGCGATAAACCAGCGCTCAAAAGCACAAGATCAAGCAAACGACCAGAACGCCCTACGAATGGTTTACCTTGTTCGTCCTCATCTGCACCAGGCGCTTCACCAATGACCATGACACGTGATTTTACGTTGCCATCGCAAAACACCATATTGGTCGCTGTGTTTTTAACCTCTAATCCATCAAAATCAGCAATGGCTTGCTTTAGGTCTTCCAAAGTTTCACACGCCATAGCCGCCTCACGCGCTTTATCAGCCCATACAGACGAGCTTTTTGGTTTTGATTTAGCATCCACCTGAGGCGCTGTTTCTTTCACAGCTTGAGTCGCGGACGTTTTATCCGCCAATTTAGCTTTTGGCTTTTTAGAAAAATCTTCTTCATGGATAATAACATCCGCACCTGATTCCATTTGAAAAATAAGCGCTTGGGCATTTTCATCTGTGCTTTTGGTGCTATATATCTTTTGTGATTTATGACGAGCCATGCGACTATGTATAAATGATTGAATTCGATATGACCACCGATGTTTTGATTGTTGGGGCTGGACCTGCGGGTTTATCAGCCGCCATTGCGATTAAACAAAAAAAGCCTGATATATCGGTAACTGTGCTTGATAAATCTAGTGCCGCAGGGTCGCAACTTGTCTCTGGCTCTGTCATTGACCCGAAACCACTTAATGAATTATGGCCTGAATGGCGCAATACTGTGCCTCATCAAAACGTCACAAGTGATGAGTTTTATTATTTGGGTAAAACCCGGTCTTTAGAATTGCCTAATTTACTGAGTGATAAAAACGCAGTCATTGTATCCATCAATCAACTTAGCGTGGCGTTAGCAGAAAAGGCCGAAAGATTAGGCGCTGATGTCTTGTTTGGCTTTGCAGGACAACGCACCATTACTGATGCAAAAGATAAAATCGTAGGTATTATATGTGGTGATGGGACACGCATTGGATGTGGTAAGCTTATTTTGGCCGAGGGGTGTTTCGGCAATCTTACGCAAGACACCATCATGAGATTTAATTTACGCGAAGACGCACACCAAACCTATGGGCTTGGCATTAAAGAAATTTGGCGCGTCACAGACGAGCATTTCAAGAACGGCAAAGTCTTGCACACGATTGGGAAACCGCTTGATTATTCAATCCATGGCGGTGGTTGGGCGTATCATTATGGTGATAATTTGGTCAGCCTTGGGCTCATCACTGCGCTTGATTACGATAACCCGACCATATCTCCGTTTGAAGAAATGCAGGAATGGAAAACCAATGGTTTAATTGCCACTATGTTAGAAAGCGCAACACGTATTTCTTATCAAGCACGTTGCTTGGTCGAGGGCGGATTACAATCACTGCCAAAACTCGATTTTCCAGGCGGGTACTTAATCGGTGATAGTGCGGGGTTTTTAAATTCGGGACGCATAAAGGGTATTCACACCGCCATAGCTTCTGGCCTACTGGTCGCCAAAGCCATCCAGAGCGGGCAAACGTTACAATCTGTATTTGATTCTTCCGAGCTTTATTGTGAACTGTACAAACATCGCAACATACGCCCCAGTTTTAATAAGTTTGGACGCATTCCTGCTATCATTCATTCTGGATTCCAAATGATGGGGGGCTGGCGTTTGCCTTACACATTCTCTCATAATGAAAAGCGCGATCGTCATCAATATGATCCAAAATCAACACCTCGTTTTTATAAAGCTCCCGATAACAAATTGACCTTTGATAAATTATCGTCCCTCGCTTTATGCAGTATAACTGTGCCCACAGGCTCTAGCCATTTGCTCATTAAAGATGCATCCGTCCATGAAAAACGCCAAGTTGAACCAGCGCCTTATTATTGCCCCGCGGGGGTTTATGAAATGATGGACAATGAATTTGTTGTCAATTTTGAAAATTGCATTCATTGTAAAGCTTGCGCGATTAAGGATCCTGATGGCAACATAGTATGGACACCCCCCGAAGGCGGATCAGGCCCGTCATACGAAACGATATAAACCCACCAACACCCAAGGCTCATAAATACAATGTCTAACACGAATAAAAAGAATACCAATCGCGCTTTATGGTTAAGTTTGGCTGTGCTCGGTGGGCTTGTGGCAGGCGTAGCGGGTGGTTATTTTTATCCTACCCACGAGCAAAATTTTGATCAAAATGCATTGCCACCCTCACAACAAAAAATTGTCGATATGATTCTACAAAATCGCACATCAAAAAAAGCGATCACGTCTGAATCTGGTGCCTACCTTATTGCGCAACATGCTGAATTTTCGAGTGACTGGCAGGGCACATACATGGCGCTCAAGGAACTAGATAAGTTTGCCGATCTGCCTGCCTCACAAATCGCCCGTTTTTATCTTGCCTCAATCGCTCAAGGTGATTGGGAACGCGCTGAAAAATTATTGAGCGAAAATTATGACGCCATTGTATCAAGTGCGCCCATTGTGCGCCTTCTCGTGGCCATGATGCTTTGGGAACAAGGTGATAATGATAAGGCAGGCGCACTCATTAGTAACATTGATTATAACCCTCTTAGCCAACCAATATTGCCGTATGCCAAAGCTTGGATCACGGGTGAAACACCTGTATTAAATGTATTTGATGCCGCGCAAGACATTGGCTATTCCACTCTCAATGTTGTGCGTTTTTTGGAGGCCAGCAAAGACTATGAGCGCTCAGATGCCTTAATGACAAAGCTTCAAGAGGCCGACCTATCGCTTGCGCTCATTATATGGAGCAATCAATATTTTGAACGCAGAGGTATAGAAGATCTAATTGAGAAAACACGCGTCGAAATGGACATCATTGCTGCCACATTGCCCCAAAATATTTGGCAACAAGAATATGATCGCATCATTAAAGAAGCGAACGGACATTTGCAATCTCCGCAACGCGCACTTGCTCAAACACTCATTGATGCCACTGATATTTTAGAAAGCTATAATGCCTCAGCCATTGCTCTTTTATATGCACAATTTGCAAAAAAATTGGCACCTGATTTAAACAATATCGACTTTGTTTTGGCGTCAATTTATGAACACCAAGATAATTTGGATGATGCCAATAATATGTATCAAGAAATCGATAAAAAATCACCCAATTATATTAATGCGCAGTTATTAATCGCCAATAATTACATTAAAATGGATGAACACGATAAGGCGCGGATTTTATATAAAAATTTGACCAGCGAGTTTTCAAATAATGCCGAAGTATTTTATCAACAAGGCGAATTTTTACGCGCCACGTTGTCACAATATCGCGAAGCCATTTTCTCTTATGATCGCGCCGAAAAAATCTTTGGTGGCACTGTGCCCGAAAGTTATTGGAGCCTCTACCTCGCGCGTGGATTATGCTATGAATTATTAGGTGAATTTAAACTCGCGGAAAAAAATTACCAAGCCGCGCTTGATCTTCAGCCTAATAATCCTGAAACACTTAACACGTTGGCGTATTCATGGACGGAACAAAATAAAAACCTTGATGAAGCTTTAGCTATGCTCGAAAAAGCATTGTCAATAACCCCTAGCGCCCCTCATATCCTCGATTCTTATGGGTGGGTGCTCTATAAAATGGGGCGCTATGACGAAGCTCTGCCATTCGTTGAACAAGCTTCTGCTGCGGCGCCTTATGATTTAACAGTCAATGATCATTTGGGTGATGTCTATTGGGCTGTGAACCGCAAGCGCGAAGCGCGATACATGTGGGAGCGTGCCTTAGAACGCGCTGAAGAAGACAAAGACGTAGCGCGCATAAAAGATAAAATAAGACGCTAATGCCTCGCCAAATTCTTGCGCCTGCCAAAATTAATCTAACGCTTAAAATCACAGGTCGGCGCAATGATGGTTATCACACATTATTATCTCATGTCGTTTTCGCGGATTTTGGTGACATATTAAACATCGATATTTTGCCATCAAAAGATCCGAAATTTACGTTACAATGCGCAGGTGAATTTGCCAAAGATGTTCCCAAAGTCAACACACTCACCAAGGCGTTTGAATTGTTTTGTCAAACGTATAACGTTTCATGTGAAACACAGGTAAAACTCACTAAAAACATTCCAACATGTGCGGGATTGGGGGGCGGTTCAAGTGATGCGGCCGCCTTATTACGTGCCCTTTTTGATCATTTTAAACCCGCCAAAAATGATGATGATCTTTATAACATTGCGCAAAAAATTGGCGCTGATGTGCCAGTGTGTTTACGCGCCAAACCAACTTTGATGCGCGGCGCGGGCGAAATACTAGAAGATTTTAATATGGACGATCTCAACCTATCCCCACCCCACCATTGCGTGCTTGTATGGGCCAATGCGGGCGCGAGCACTCAAGAATTATACGATGCGTATGACGCTGGAAATTATCACGCGAGTGAACTCGATAATGATTTTATGGCTGTGGCCCCGCAATTTTGTCCCGCTATAAACGAGGCTTTAGCTTATCTAAAAGACAGTAAGCAATGCTATAAAATTGGATTGTCGGGCAGTGGCAGTACCGTTTTTGGTCTGTGCAGAAAACCATTTGAGATAAAAAACCATTCATTCCCATGGCTTAAAACCTGCATGATTAACCCATAATTATCCTAAATATTGTTGGAACTATTCTTGCTCTATAATGTTTTCATATAAGACACACATGAATTAGGAAGAAGATATAACGCCATGGGCAGTTGTATGGTCGAAAAATTTAGACATTATATTGAGTTGAGCGATGATGAAGAGGCTTTACTGCTCAGGCTTGAGGAAAAAAAAGTAAAATATAAAAGCGGTGAGACGATACGTGGCAAAGGCCATGAGTCAGAAGACATATACACCATTAGCGATGGCTGGACTTATATCGCCAACACCATTGATCAAGGCACGCGTTCAGTTTTTGATCTCAAATTAAACGGTGACTTTGTGGGGTTGGGCGAAATTTCATTTGATAATTATTTATATGATTTTGTGGCGCTCACAGATGTGGAGGTTTGCCCTTTCCCAAAACAGCATTTGAACGAAATTTTTAAAAAATCTGAAAAGCTTAATCGCACGTTTTATTCCATCATTAGCCGTGAACAAGCTATTTTGTTTGAGCGCTTGATATCTCTTGGGCGTCGCAATGCGTTGGAAAAAGTAGCGCATTTGATTTTGGAATTTTCCACACGCAAAAGTGCTTTTGGTGTTGATATTGAAGGCAGTTTTGAGTTTCCCATCAAACAAGACCTTATTGCCGATATGCTTGGCCTGAGCAATATTCATGTGAATCGTTCAATGAACGAATTAAAACGTCACAAATATATTGATTATGATCGTAGAAATATACAAATATTGGATAAACAACGTCTTATCAACTTAGCGAATTTTAACGTTAACTTCTTGAAAAGACCTGATGTTTCTTGGCATACATAGTATTTAAATCACAAAATTAACATGGGCATAAATATCATAAGTTAAATTTATAAATGTATCTAATGGCACAAATTTCTGCGTATGATTGTCGATGTCTTGGATCACCCTCACCAGAGAAGATTTTATCGCAACGAGCGTATCTGTTTTCGCGATTTATCTCATACTGATGATTTTTATAAAATTAAATGGCTTGCGCAGTTTTGCAAAAATGTCATCACATGATTTCGCCGTAACCATTGCCATTGGTTCAATCATTGCGAGTGTGGCTTTGAATCAAAGCTCATCCATTGCTCAAGGCGCTTTGGCAATCGGTGTTTTTCTACTTTTACAATCTTTATTCTCAGCGTGGCGCTTTGTCCGCAAAGGCGTGTACTTAGAAAACGAACCATTATTGCTTATGAACGGATCAATAATTTTAGACAGTAATCTCAAAAAAGCTAAGATTACAGAGGCTGATTTAATAGCCAAATTGAGAGAGGCCAATGTGCTTGATTTCAAAGATGTTAAAGCTGTTGTTTTTGAATCTTCGGGGGATATCTCCGTGATACATGGCAGTGGTCGTTTTGATGATTATTTATTAAAGCATGTGACGCGATAATTTAGCTCTTAGCATTCCAAAGTAAAATAAAATGTCGAGCCTTTACCATGTTTCGATTCGACCCACATTTCGCCATCATGACGCTTAATAATCTTCTTGATAATGGTTAGCCCAGACCCCGTGCCGCCATCATAATCGTTACGACCATGTAGACGTTTAAATATTTTAAATATTTTATCAACATGTTGAGGCTCAATGCCAATGCCATTGTCTTTGACAAAAAATACGCATTTATCAAGATGTTTTGGATGAGCGCGATCGCACCCTATTTCAATTGTTTTAACATCTTGATCATTATATTTTATCGCATTGGTGATAAGATTTCTAAACACTTCTCCTACCCTCACACGATCACATATAACGTTTGGTAAATCTTTTTGCACGGTCATTTTCACGTTTTTTTGCTTAACCTGAAAAGATAGATCATCAATAATTTCGCGAATTACTTCATTAATATCCGTGTCTTGCATGGCCAGTTCAGTGCGCCCCACCCGTGAATATTCTAACAAGGCATCCATGAGAGATTCCATACGTTTTGATAGCCGCACAATTGTGTTGAGTTTATCAACATCCTCTTCATTCAATTTATCGGCACAATCCTCGAGCACAAACTGAGAGTAATTGTAAATACCGCGCAATGGTTCTTTAAGATCATGTGATGTTATGTAGGCAAAATCCTCAAGATCGGCATTCGATTGGCTCAATTCCTTATTGGCTTGAAGAACCGATTTTTCGGCATCTTTAAGAATCGTAACATCTGTGGCAACACCCAAAATAAATTGGTGACCTTGTACATTTTGAAACCGTGCTTTTTTGGTCAAAAGAGTGCGCGTTATACCGTCTGGGAAACAAAGCGTTTCCTCGGTCTCAGAAAACCCTTCTTTGAATGCCAATTTATCAAATTCTAGAAATTTTTCTACGCTTTTCGCATCGTAATCTTCCAATGTGGTGTAACCGATCACCTTGTCTCTTTTGTCTTGGGGGTACATATTTAAAAAAACATCATTGGCGCGCACAATGCGAAATTTTTCATCTTTCACAAACACGGCATCGGGCAGTGTGTTCATCATCGTTTCCAAAAATTTCTCTTTTTCAACGATTTCGATTTCTCTAAGTTTACTCTCTGTGACGTCTTGGAACACACCGAAAATAGCGATGACTTTACCGTGATCATCTTTTTCAGTTTCACCCAGAGATCTAACGTAGCGTAATTCACCATCGCGTCGTATCAAACGTAGATTAAATTCGTACGGCTTGCTGGTTTCAATACAAGTTTCAACCATAGAGCGCACATACTCTCTATCGTCTGGATGATAAAATGACACGGCTTCATCAACCGTCGGTTTGTATTTTTTGGGATTAAGCCCGTGAATATTGTACACTTGTTCTGACCAAAACAAATCTTGCGTTTCGATGTTATAATGCCAATGACCAACGCCTGCAATTTTCTCTGCTTTTTCTAAGAACATGCGTGTGTTGATGGGTGATTTCATTGGAGTGAGTTTGACTTAATTTTGAACGATTGGCAATCGCACCCACTTGATAACAAGAAACATACATTGGTATCCATGTGCCTCTGTACAAGCAACAACGACAATCATAAGTAAAAGTTGCTTGAAACCTCGTTTACCCCTAATCTTTTTCGATGAGTAATAAGGGTAGTTGATGAAAAAAATTATTATTGTTGACGATAATCGCGACTTTATTGATCTTTTGGGCAGTGTTCTTAAAGACGCGGGCTATGATGTGTTAAGTTTTCACCACAGCAGTGAAGCCCTCGCGCACATTAATAAGAACATGACTTGCGATATGGTTATTACGGATATTTTAATGCCTGAACATGATGGGTTTGACATCATTGATGCCGCCAAACAACAATCCAACGTAAAAATCATTGCCATGTCTGGTGGCGGAACCTTTGTATCAGCAGAAAAAAGTCTTGAGGCTTTAGAAAATAGTGTTGATGCCTGTCTTATCAAACCCGTGCGCATGTCAGAATTGTTGGTGGTTGTTTCCAAACTTCTAGAGGGATAACATATCTTTGATATGAACGCCGCAAAGAAAAAAGACATCATTAATATCCTTCTCATAGAAGATAATGAGGAAGATTCCTTTATTTTTAAGGAATACATCAAGCGCACATCCACAACACAAAAATACGACATCTCATGGATCAGCGACGAAGAAGAAGGTTTAGAGGCGATCTATAGCGGTTTATATGATGTTGTGTTTGTAGATTATTCATTACAAAAAGGCACAGGCTTGGAGCTTATTGAAACGGCCGTCAATCATGGTGAAACAGGCCCTTATGTTTTACTCACGGGGCATGATGATCCCGAGCTTTATCGGAAAACATCCGAAAGAGGCCTATACGCATATCTGCTTAAAAATGAGCTCACCCCCTCTTTCTTGGAAAGAACCATCACATACGTTATAGAACGTCAGCGTTACGAGAATGCCCTCGTGAATGAAAAGGCCTTTTCGACAAGCGTGTTACAAGCTATGCCATATATGATTTTGGCCGTTAATAAAGACAATGTGATCACAAAAACCAATTCCGCAACGCTTAAAATCACAGGCTATGAAACCGATGAAATCATTGGAAAAGATTGGTCTGTATTGTTTTCGCCAGATAACATTGCGTTTATCACTGAGCATTTAAATTATAATCAGCATGACAGCTTTAAGATGACTTCGACAATCAAAGATGGATCAACGCGCATTATAGATTGGCTTATCCTCAATCACGGCTTTGATCGCACCAATGATGAATTCATGTCTCTCGTGTTATCTGGGAAAGACGTCACATTTGATGAAGAAAAAGCGTTCAAAGAGCGTCACAAGCATAAAATGGAATCACTTGGTCAGCTTGCGGGGGGCGTGGCGCACGAAATTAACAACCTCTTACAGCCCATAATGTTATCGGCTGAAATCATGGAAGACATGATTGATGATAAAAAGGCTTTTGCACCTTACATCGAAAAGATCATCCGTAATGCCTCAAGTGCCGCACAAGTCGTCGAAGATATTTTAATTTTCGCACGCCAAGATATAAAAACATTAGCGCCAATGGCCTTTATCAAAGACCTTGAGGACAGCGTGTCTAAAGTAAAAGATTTTATACCCGACACAGTCACACTTAATTTAAGTTATAAGGACGCATTGGAAAAATATTATTACCTTTCCAAAAGTGACGATATGTCGCGCGTGATACGTAATCTTATTGTCAATGCCGCGCACGCGATACGCAGCAGAGGCACCATAAAAATTAAGGTGGCTGAACTTTTTAAAAACAATAAGCCTGAATTATTATTAACTGTGAGTGATGAAGGGGATGGGATTGCCAAAGAACAAATCGATAATATCTTCACCCCGTTTTTCACCACCAAGGATGTTGGTCAAGGCGTAGGATTAGGTCTACCCATGGTTCATAGTATTGTTGAAGGGTGGAATGGCACTATTGATGTTACAAGCGAGGTCGGGCAAGGCACAACGTTTTTAATCACTTTGCCAGTGATCACCAAACCATAAATCATCGTCTGCATCTTCATCAAATTCAACGTCAAAAGCTTTGCATACTTTTTCCAACAATTGCTGCTTTGAAAAAGGTTTCTTTAAGATTGCCAATTTTTTAACGCTGCTGATCGATTCAATACTTTGATCGTAGTTAAGCGCCTTGTCCTTATTAAAAGTGTTACCCGCTGAGATAACAATAATGGGTATGTCTTTCGTTCTGGCATTGATATTACGCATCTTATGAATGATGCTGAAACCATCCTCAATGGGCATATTAAGATCCGTAATCACGAGGTCATATTTATTATCATTAAGAAGTTTTGAGGCGACATTACCATTAGAAGCGGTGTCAATTTGAGCACCGCGATTGCGCAAGAGGCCTGCCACTAGAGCTTGCACATCAATAATGTCGTCAATAAGCAATATCCGTTTCATATATAAACTGTGACAGAGACGGCATGCAGAAACAACCATTTTCCAATTTTGACAAATCTTTATTTATTTCTTGCTATTACTAAGCCTTGCCTTACATCACTATGAAATATTTGTGTTTGAACGCTGGCCTGCACTTGGCTTACTTGTATGAATAAGGTATTTGTGGATCGTAATATTTAAAAAATAGCTGGGACATTCGTTGACATGACAAAAATTATAAAAATTCTCATCGTCTTAGGTGTTGTAGCGCTCGTCTGGATTTTCATTGTGCCAAAAGTAGTGCCATTGCTTGGGTTTGGCTCTAAAGATGCAGGCTTAGAACAGGCGGGTGGCGCGCCACAAGCCTTACCCGTGAGCACAACCATAATTGAAAAACAAAATATTGATATCTGGAAACCCTATTCAGCGCGTCTTACCGCCACAAAGTTTGCACAAATTAGACCCCGCGTTGCTGGCAATATCATGGAAATACGATTTAAAGATGGTCAAAACGTTAAAAAGGGCGCTGTTCTGTTTGTGATTGATCCGCGCGGTTTTGAAGCGTCACGCGCCGAAGCACAAGCCGCGTTATCATCCGCTCAAAATGAAGCTGACCTTAAACGCACTGAATTAGATCGCGCTGAAAAATTAATATCCAGCAATGCGATATCAAAGCGCATCTATACCGAACGTCAAAATGCACTTGAAGTGTCACAATCACGCGTAGATGCAGCCAAAGCGTCCTTAAGACAGGCCAATCTTAGTATTGATTATGCCTATGTCAAAGCACCTTTTAGTGGCAAAGTTGGACGCGCTGAGATCAAAGAAGGCAATCTTGTGAGCACTGGCGAACCTATACTCACAACCATTGTAGCAACTGATAAAATTTATGCTGATTTTGAAATGGACGAACAAACTTATTTAAGTTTCATAAGAACGCAATCTGATAGTAAAAAAATTCCCGTGCGTTTGAAAATTGGCGATAGCGATCAATATTTTGAAGGTATCATTGATAGTTTTGACAACCAAATTGATGCTTCATCAGGCACCATCCGCGCCCGTGCGCTCTTGTCTAATGATAAAGGCATATTATTACCTGGTATGTTTGCCAGTATTGAAATTGGGAGCGCTGTACCGCGCGAAGTTATCCTTGTGAGCGAACGCGCCATTGCCACCAATCAAGATCGAAAAATAGTATATATCATCAACAAAGAGCGCATGGTCGAACCCCGCGTTGTTGACATTGGAGATAGTATTGATGGTCAACGCATTATAAATTCAGG
>JBBKXB010000074.1:0-11608 GCA_037969255.1 Bdellovibrionales bacterium
ATAAAAATTCCAAACAAAAGAGCATTAAAAGACATTTATATGGCCAAAGACATCCGTTTTTATCACCTCTCGAACACCCCTTTGCACAAGGCTTTGGGTGAATTGTTGCTTAAAGCTACGTCCACAGGGCGCCATGCTCTTGTATTGGTGAACGATGATGACCAAGCCAAAACATTAGATGATGGGCTATGGACATTTAAACAAGAGGCGTTTTTATCGCATGGGATTGCTGGAGACCCAGCGCCAGAGCGCTCGACAGTTTGGATCACGAAAGATCAAAACGATCTTAAAAAGCCGCCCAACGATGCCGATATGCTGTTTTTAACCTATGGCGCAGAGGCTGAGAATCACAATTTTGAACTTGTGTGCGACATGTTTGATGGACACAATGACAATGAATTAACAGCCGCACGAGCGCGATGGACGAAAAACAAGGACGCTGGTCATGCCATGCAGTATTTCCAGCAAACTGACAAAGGCGCTTGGAATAAAAAACAATAAAAAACCCGCTTTTTATTCAAAACGGGTTATTATTCAAGATATTTAAAGTATAAAACTTAAGCTCTCGCGGAGGAATCTCTTCGCTCAGTATAGTTGACTCGAACGCCTGCGAGCGTTTCTTTAATAATCAAACGCTCTCTTTTAAGATTAACCACCAAACCTCTATTGACCGCTGGACGAGTTTCTTCGAACTCAATCTGTTTTGTTATTAAGTTATGTTTATTTCGTAATGCCGCAAGGCGCGCTGGGTTAAGCATCTCGGCTCCTTTTTCTCTGGTTGGTGACAGTAATAATAATACCAAAAAATGGTTATGATTTCATTATAAAAAGAATAAATGCCCCATATTTCGATGTTGCACAGCACATTAACATACAAATATATGCTTATTTTGTAATTAAATTACTTAAAATCTAGTTTGTAAGGTCTAAAAATAACTTTTCAAGTCTTTTGCCGCCCGATAATAATGCATCTTTTGTATCAAGCGCTTTAACCTCGCCCTTATCAATAATTGCAATACGATCCGCGAGTTCTTCGGCCTCTTCTAGGTAATGCGTGGTCAAAATAATGGTCGTACCCGCTTTGTTTAGCGCCCGCACATTGCGCCACAACATTTGCCGAAGCGCCACATCGACACCTGCCGTTGGTTCATCAAGCACGAGAATTTTGGGTTTATGAACCATAGCTTTGGCAATCATAAGACGGCGCTTCATACCTCCCGATAATGATCGAGCATGCGCTTCTGCTTGTTCCACAAGCCCCACACGTTCCAGCAATTCATCCGTGATACGTTCTGATTTATGCACGCCAAACAAACCCGCTTGTAGTTCAAGCACTTGGCGCGGTGTAAAAAATGGGTCAAATGATAATTCTTGCGCCACAACACCTAATGAGCGCTTAACGTCTTTTTCACTCTTGTCCAAATTAAACCCGTTCACAATCACTGATCCAGCGGTTTTTTTAACCAAACCCGCCCAGATATTAATCATGGTTGATTTCCCCGCCCCATTCGGGCCCAAAAGCCCAAAAATCTCGCCCTCTTTAATATCAAGAGAAATATTTTTAAGCGCCTCTTTGGGTTGAGCGTTGCCAGTGCCTTTATATGTTTTTTGTAAATCTTTGACGGAAATAATGGGTGATTCTGTGTTCATGAGGATTATACCTAGCTCTGCGGCGATCTATATTCAAGCGTGTCGTGTGTGTTTAAATGGTCTTTCAAACGCTCGCATGTGCGCTCCAGATCACCCGTCTCAAATATGGCACTCCAATACTCACACGATAATTCTTTGATTTGCTCTTCATGTTCTTTCAAACGATCATAACCAGCCAATTGCCCGCGTGAACCCGCAAACACCATATGATCCGCCTCATCCAACACGATCATAGCGCGCGGCGCATGCACAGCATTGTCAAAGATGCGAAAACGTTCTTGAAAACCATACCCTGATAAAGGGCTGACATCTTCGGTGCCCGTCATATGAAGGACGGGGCGATCAATGCCTTTAAACACTTCGATAGGGTGCGATTTAGAAAGTGCTGGCACAGGCGAATGCAAAAGCCCGTATTTGATGCGTTCGTCCGCCAGGTTCATCAGCGCATTATCGTCACCTTGCCACAATTGTCCGCACAAAACTTGAACCGATAACGCGCCCAATGAATGCCCCATATAGCCAATTTTATTGTGATCAATGTTATTATTTTTCAGTAAGTTATCAAGAACAAAACGTGTGTCGATAAAACGGTTCATAAGTGCGTCATTATCAATCACAGCATCGCGGATATTGTCCCATGGATGTCCCGCTTTGCCGCGCCACAATACATCATCCGTGCCGTAATGTTGGATGGTGACAACCATAAACCCAAAACGGGTCACAAATTCGCGCAGTATAAATCCAGCGCCATCGCGCGTTCCGCCAAGCCCGTGCGACCACATAATCAATGGGCATGGCTCATCACCACGAGGTTTATAGATTTTAACAGGCACAATACGGCCATCTCTGGCCTCATCCACCCATTCTACTTTTATCAGATCGTAATTTTGAGACATTAATAATTTAGTCTTTGTAAACATTATCAGGCTGATCATTAATGGCTGATATTGTGTTCAGCACCCATGTATCAGCTAGTAATTTGAGAGACTCTTTGGATTTCCAAGCATTTTTCGGTGCGATATGCACGCAATCAATTTTTGAAAACGTCTCTATTGCTGACGGAGATGTTTCAACAGTATATCCCGCCACACAACCCGCCTTAATAGCCTCAACCATAGCGTCAGAATCAACTAAAATATCTCTAGCAAGGTTTATAATAATGGCGCCCTTACATCTCATAAGAAGATCACGCCCAATAATATGCTTGTTAGCATCTTTCCCATCAATAATTGCAGCCATAGATAAACAAATTACTTCAGATTCCTCAAAAATACCTTCGAGTGATTGAAGAGAAGTCGTACCTTTTGGTGTTCGGTTCCATATTGAAACATTCATACCAAAACAAGATAATAATTCATTCACTCGTGATCCAATGCTACCAAATCCAACAATACCTGCTTTTCTATCAAGTAGATTTATACCTTCACGCGCTTCAATGTCTCTTCCATTTATAACGTCTTTAAATGCAGATAACCTTTGACGAGAATGAAGCAAAATCTCGCAAACAATAGTTTCCGCAACGCTTTCAGTCGAATAATGAGGGATATTTTGTAACGTCACATTATTTTGTTCTGCTAAATCTGGCTTTGCCCAATCCATACCCGTAATATCTGTAGAAATTGTTTTCAATATTTGAACATTTTCATGGGCGTAGAACGTTGCATCCAGCTTTTTAATGACATCATAATTGAGCATTAGCACATCAAATCCATGACATTTGATTGCTAGATCTTCAGAAGAAATGCGCTCTAATTCTAGATACTCAAGATCAGCAACTGCTGTAATGGGTGTAAGATCACTCTGTGTAATCATATTAGGAATAGTAACGAGTAAAACTTTTGGCTTTCCCATTTTTATATCAGTCTTTACGGAAGCTATCGAGCGAAATAACCTCGCCTCTTTTGCCTTTATCATCGGCTTTAGTGTCAGTAGATGTGTCACCATCATCCATATCATCGTAATCGCCATCATCCATATCATCACCATTCGCTGGTTGAAATTGGAGTGCAAAGTTTACCGCTGGGTCAGCAAAAATAGTGATGGATTCAACAGGAACCACCAAACGCTCAGGCACATTATTAAACGATAGAGTTACCTTTAAGAATTTATCGTCAATGGATAAATCATGGAATTGATACTGAAGCACAATTGTCATTTCGCCTGGGTAGCGCTCCTTAAGGTAATCAGGAATTTGCACGCCCTCATGCTCGGTGTTAAATGTAATGTAGAAATGATGCTCTTCTGGGAGCCCTTGAGCCATCACTTCTTCGACGGCCTCACGCACCACTGATCGAAGCGCGCGTTCGACCATTTTGTCGTAACGTAGGCGTGTGGTCTCTGGCTCTTGCTTATCACTCATTAGTTTTCTTCCGTTGTTGATTGTTATTTCTACCGTGATTTGGCGGGGCTCGGCAATAGCTTGGGTAGATTATTTTCACGCGCAATGATTTGCTCCATCGTCACCACGCCGTATTTTTGCTGCGTTAGTTTCCATCTTAGCGCATCATCATACATGCCCTCTATCGTGGATTCCTTGCCTTGCTCTCTAAGTAACCGCCCGAGCATAAGCCTTGCGGGTAAATATGTTGGATCAAGGGTGAGCGCACGAGTTAAATCTTTTTCGGCCTGTGTTATATTGTCTTTGACGATTTCAAGCCGTGCCTTTTGCATCCATAACGCGGGTATTCCAGGTTGCACTCGTATGACATCATCAATCATAGCGCCCACATCGCGTATACCCTCAGGTGTGCTAGAAAGCGTGAGTTGCGACAAGGCCACATCAATTCTTTCTAAAACAACGTGCGGATTAAGCCCTAATGAGAAAAATGCCGCGCGGTCTGTATATTTCGTATGATTTTCAATGGAGTATTCGCGTATAGATTGATCAGCGCGCACCACATAATAACTCGATAGATGGATGAACATTGCCACCACCATGACGGCAGCGAACACAATAGCGCGCAAGGGACGTTTGCGACGTGCAGGAACGCCGTCCATATCCATCCAATATAATATCGACCAACCGCCCATTAATAGACCTGTGAGAAGCATGATGGCAGGCAAATAGAATATATAGGTGGCAATTGATGCCGCTATCGTTGCGAGCACACCCACGCTCACACCCCAAAACCACACGCGATGATCAGGATTGCTAAATCCTTTTTTCAAGCGGGTGACGCATAAATATATAAATGAGATGGCCATACCGAGCGATAACAAAAGCCCAATGGGTCCTAATTCAGCCAAATATTGCAGCACATCAGAATGGGCGTATTGCCCCAAAGTTCCGTCTGCTTTGGCACGAAGTGCGGCGTAGGGAACAAACAAAGCGCCAAACCCGTGCCCTAAAAACGGTTGTAAAAAATAGGATTTAAGCGTTGTGCCCCAAACGAGCAATCGTTCACTGTTGCTTTCGGGGTGCGCAATGGTTTCAAATCTACGATGAACCGCATCATCAACGCCGATATTGACCAATATATAAGTGATCAAGAGCCCCGCGCCAAAAATAGCCCAGCGCTTCCAATCCTCATCTTTGCGATCTTTAAGAGCGTACAAAAGCATGCCCGTACCCACCGTATAACATATGAGTGCATTACGACTGGCGGTTAACGTCAAAATGGCAAAAATGAATAATATGATCGCTAAGAATGCGACATCCGCCAATCGGCGTGGTTTTTGTGTGCCAAGCCGTGCAAGCCATATATTTTGTAATGGTAATAATAAAATCACAATAATTGAAGCCAAAACATTGGGATTTGAAAACAGGCTCATCACACGATAATTTGGATTATCTAAAGCTTTACCAGTGGCCAACTCCGCAAACCCTATGAGGCACAAAGACAAAAGAATAACAAATGAGCCAATAAGTAATTTTTTAAACGTTTTGAAATCTAAAGATCCGATGATCCACGCCCAAACGGGCAGTAAAAACCATACGGTGATCGCGCGCCAGCTTTCAAACAAAGAGGCTGACCAAATGGTGCTGGCCACAATCCATAGCCCAAATAATAATAGGAATGAGGCCAGAGGTGCAGGAATAGCAACGCTATCCCAACGACCCTTGGCCAAATAATAAGACCCCGTGATCGCGGTTAGTAAAAACAATAAAATAAGCGCCAGATGAGCACTCCACACCGTCAAAGCGGTGGTTAGTCCTAGTGCTGGAAGATAAAGCCAAAACATGATTCTGACTATAAGTTAAGATATTGAAACGCGCAAAGCCTGTTTACATCATTCATCCACTATTTACGCATAAAGTGAGACAATAATAACGACAACCCAACGCGTGACGTATCCGATACGTTTAAATAAACGCAGCCACGATCAGGGCAAGATGGCAATTGCCGTGCGTCCCCTGCGGGAGAAATATATAAAGATCCCATTTCAAAAAAACGATCATCACGACACAACGCGCCATCAATAATCAAAATATATTCTGTGCGTTGATTTTTAGGTTGGTGGCACTCACTGTTGGGATCAACACGCCAATATTTTGTCATGGGCGCATCAGGGCAACGCGCTTGGTACGCATGGCGACCTTTGGAACGCCAAGCCATATTTTCAATGTCCAACCCTATTGATTGAGGCTTCAAAGGCGCGGGTTCTGGTTCGTGCAATCTCGCAGACGCATCTTCCAATTGATCCAATGCGTTTAAGATGTTTACGCGCGATTGGGTCGATAAAGACGCAGGCTCTAACATATCAAGCATCGTACCCGCCATATCAATAAACTCGAGGTAACGTCTGCGCGCCAAGGTGTTGAGTTGAATATAATTTTGCGCCAAATAATGCAATTGAGCATTTAGTTCATGCTTTATATAAGACTTTATAAGATCGACATAAGGATCGTCATCTTCTGCAGCCCAGATAAATGGTTCGGACAATATTGAAGGGCTTATCATATCGCCAACTCCTCGCTCTTAATTAAACCGCGCAATTTTTCAAGCGCCAATCGTATGCGCGATTTCACTGTGCCCAAAGGTAGGCCAGTATCATTGGCAATCTCGCTATGTGTTTTATCGTCAAAAAATGAACGCATCAATAAATCCCGTTGTTCTTCTGGCAGCGATTGGAGCGCAGTTTTAAGGTCATCGCCTTGCGCTATCAAATCACTCGCTATCGCTCCCGCACTCGCATCGTCATCACTTTGTACGCCATACGCGCTATCTAGATCAATTGAAGGCAATTTTTTACGGCGAAGCGCATCGTAACGTTTGTTTCGCGCAATGGTGAATATCCAAGTGCTCGCCGCCGCTTTTGATTTATCGTAAAGGGATGCCTTTTGCCAAACCGTAAGCATAGCTTCTTGTGCGAACTCTTCAGCCTCGCTGTCACTCGCGCCTTGACGCAAAAGATATGATTTTAATCGCGGCGCAAAATAATCAAATAATTCCATGAAAGCTTGCCTGTCACGCGCATTTTTAACGCGCTCAAGCAAAGTCGCGTAATGGGCGCCATCTTTTTGAATGGGTTCTTTAATGTCTTGTTTTGGCATCGTGTTGGGCATGATCAAATCACAGTTTTAACGATCTTTGTTTGTGATGGCTAGACAGGATTTCACACAGTTCCTATAATCCTTTCATGATAATGAAAATTACAGGCATTTTAGCCCTACTCACATGTTTTATAACCACGCCAGCGCTCGCGGCTAATAAGCAAGACATCCTTGGCTTTCACGGGCATTGGACGGCCTATCAACACAAAGATAATGGTAAACCTGTGTGTTATATTGCCGCACCGCCCGTATCATCAACGGGGACTCTCAAATACCGTGAGCCGTCTTTTATCTTAATCACGCACCGTCCAGGTGACAACACGGTTAACGTTGTGTCTCATGTGGCGGGCTATAAATATAATGAAAAAAAACCAGTGGTGGCGGCTATTGATGGGCGTAAATATCTAATGATTGCGGCCAAAGACACAGCATGGACACCCAACCAAGACACGGATGATAAACTCACAAAAGCGTTAAAAAAAGGCAGTGATCTCGTGGTCACAGGCATTTCCAACCGTGGTGAGAAAACTGTCGATACCTATGATCTCAAAGGCGTTACAAAGGCTATGAACATCATTGATAAGGCGTGTAAGGTTAAGTAACTACTTACCAAATACGAATGCACCAATCCAGAGTCCAGCCACAGCTTTTGTTGAATAGATTTCTTTAGAAGTGTTGGCCCAATCGCGAATTGTCTCGAAATTTTTGCTTTCTAATTGCTCACGACGAGTAGCTAAGTCGCTGAAATCATATTTATTCTCCAAAATATTCAATTTTTCTGCAATTCGTGTTTGAGATTCTATAACACCTTCAAGATATTTTTTTCTCATATCTCGTGGCTTTTTTTTCGTAGAGATTCTTTGATTCCCGTTTGCTTTAAAAGAAAGTCTATTTATATCATCTAATATATTAAAAATGTTGGCGTATCGTTGCGCTTCCGCATTTGCAAAATCAACACGCTGTGAAACCGCATTCATAAAACTTTCTCTCGCTTTAGCAATCATAGATGATCCTTATTTCTTTTTTGTATTATGTCTTATGATTATCGTGAATTGATTAATTTGTCAATCACTATATAAAGTCATCATGTCCCGTTCATCCCACGCTTCCAAATTTGCCGCGCCAAAGCGTTTGCCCGATGGGCGATTGCCATTAATTGGCTGCAACATTGACGAGATCACTGAGTTTCTGGCACCTCATAACGTACCGAGTTATCGCGCCAAGCAAATTTACCATTGGATTTACCAACGCGGTGTTACAACTTTTGAAGCTATGAGTAATGTCCCAAAAGATTTGCGTGCATCCCTTGATCAAGAGTTTTCTCTGGCGCGCCCCGAAGTGGCACGTCACCAAAAATCAAATGACGGCACACAAAAATGGCTTCTTAAAATGCCAGACGGTCAATTGGTTGAGATTGTTTATATACCCGAAGAAACACGCGGAACGCTTTGTATCTCCTCCCAAGTTGGGTGCACGTTAACCTGTAAGTTTTGTCATACGGGCACACAAAAATTGGTGCGTAATTTGGGCGCGGCTGAAATGCTGCATCAAATTATGTTTGCCCGCGACATGCTCGATGAGTGGCCAAAAGATGGACAACCTGATCGCACACTTACCAACGTTGTCCTCATGGGCATGGGCGAGCCGCTTTATAATTACGAGAATATCCGCGATGCCATGCGCATTGCCATGGATCCAGATGGTTTGGCCATCTCCAAACGCCGTATCACTTTGTCCACCAGCGGCGTTGTTCCGCAAATCATTCAATGTGGTGAGGAATTAGGATTAAAACTCGCGGTATCTCTTCATGCCCCGAATGACGCGCTGCGATCCGAGATCATGCCAATTAATAATAAATACCCAATAAATGACTTATTAAATGCCTGTGCAGGTTATCCCGATATCTCAGAACACAATCGCGTGACGTTTGAATACGTGATGCTGGATGGGGTTAACGACAGTATTGAAAATGCAAAAGAACTTACACAAATACTTAAACGATTGCCGTCAAAAGTGAATATTATCCCTTTTAACCCTTGGCCTGGGGCAGAATATACATGTACGCCGATGCCACGCATCAAAGAGTTTGCTAAGATTTTAGAGAGAGCTGGAATCCCTGCACCCATTAGAAAAACAAGGGGCGAGGATATACTGGCAGCTTGCGGACAACTTAAAACGGATAGCGAACGCGCCCCTCGTTAAGCAGAAAAAGCGCGCATTCTTACCGATAAAGCGTTCCTGATGCCTGAATTTTCATTATAAAACCTTCTAAATTGATTAGACAAATTTTCAGAATACTTATCAAATCCTAGTGTTGGGGCATTTTTTCTGCAGTCTATTAATAATCCTAGGCGCATTTTAGTGAATCTTTTCTGCGCCACCTCACCCTCACCTACCATGGGAATCCAAAAATCGCGTAACATGTAATCTCGGGTCATCATACTATCCGCAAGTTTGATTTTCTTTTTCAATTCAAGACCTGCTTCATGGGCTTGTTTGAAACGGTCAACAATGCTTTTTATACTCATCTTTTATATCTCCTAGATTTTATTACTAACCATATTCATATTACATTATTTATTTGCTGGCAACATATATGTGGATAAGAATCATTGATTCTCTAAAAATTAACCTTTTTTAAAGGATTATATACATACCCTTAAAAATTAACGCGTGGAATCCAATGTTTTTCTTTATTTGTTCTAATTTTGTTCTATAATAATAATGCTATGGTTGTAGAAAATAGGAATAATGACTTCTTGCGTTACCCACTATATCTAGTAGCATTGTGGGTATCGACATACTACAGGTAGTGTTTAAGCAGAAAAATACCATTCACAGCTTAGCCACAAAGCTATCAACATCGTCGATGCCCGCCTTTCGGCCAAAAACACAAAAATCATCCACATCAAGTGGGTCAAAATAAGATTAAAAGCCTTTCTTGCACACATGGGCACGGATTGCTAACGACAAAAAACGATATATCAAGGGAGAAATATCAATGCTCGACGTACAAGAAGACACAATCATCACCAACTCTGAAAGCTCATTATCCTTACCAGATGTGGCACAAACCGACCGAGGGATGATGGTCAAACTTGACCGCTCGCGCGATGATAAATTGACAACGTTTGGCAAAGCAACAATGGAAGATCGTTATTTGATGCCTGGCGAGTCGTTCCAAGACATGTTCGCCCGTGTTTCTATGGCCTTTGCAGATGACACACTTCATGCACAGCGCATGTATGATTATATGTCGAATTTATGGTTTATGCCCTCAACACCCGTTCTATCAAACGGCGGAACGAAACGTGGCCTCCCTATCTCATGCTTTTTGAACGAGTGTAATGATAGCCTGAACGGCATTGTTGATCTATGGACTGAAAACGTGTGGCTTGCCGCGCGCGGTGGCGGTATCGGCTCTTATTGGGGCAACCTCCGCTCTATCGGTGAAAAAGTTGGTCGCAATGGTAAAACATCAGGCATTGTCCCGTTCATCCGTGTGATGGACTCGCTAACATTGGCGATTTCTCAAGGTTCATTACGCCGTGGTAGTGCCGCTTGTTATTTGCCAGTATGGCACCCAGAAATTGAAGAATTTATTGAAATGCGCCGTCCAACGGGCGGTGACCCGAACCGTAAAGCGCTGAATTTGCATCACGGGATTTTAATCACAAACAACTTTATGAACGCCGTTGCCAATGATGAGCAATGGGCGCTGAAATCTCCACATGACCAAGCCGTTATTGAAAAAGTCGGTGCACGCGATCTTTGGGTGCGTATCTTGACCGCTCGTATCGAAACGGGTGAGCCATACATTGTGTACATTGATCACGTGAATGACCACATCCCAGAGCACCATAAAATGGCGGGTTTGAACGTGAAGATGTCCAATCTTTGCTCTGAAATCACATTGCCAACAGGTATTGATCAACATGGCAAAGAACGCACAGCCGTTTGCTGTCTATCCTCCTTGAACCTCGAGAAATACGAAGAGTGGGAAAATCATCCGCGCTTTGTGACCGATATCATGCGCTTTTTAGACAATGTCTTGCAAAACTTTATTGAAAATGCGCCTGACGAATTTTCAAAAGCCAAGTATGCCGCCGAACGCGAGCGTTCCGTTGGTCTTGGTGTGATGGGTTTCCATGGTTTCATGCAATCCAAATCAATTCCATTGGAATCCGTGATGGCCAAAGTATGGAACAAACGCATGTTCAAAAATATTGATGCGCATGTGAAAAAAGCTTCCAAAGATCTCGCTGTTGAGCGCGGACCATGCCCAGATGCAGCGGATTACGGCATCATGGAGCGCTTTTCCAACACGATGGCAATCGCTCCAACGGCCTCTATCTCTATTATTTGTGGCGGGGCATCCCCAGGGATCGAGCCAAATGCGGCCAATGCTTACACGCATAAAACGTTGTCTGGGTCTTTCCCAGTGAAAAACCGTTATTTGACGGC
>JBBKXB010000075.1:0-5914 GCA_037969255.1 Bdellovibrionales bacterium
CGCCTCGCCGATCTCATCCATAAAGATTGCCGTGATAATATGCTGCCCCTTAGCGCGCAAAGAGACACTATGAGCATCACAGGGCATGTGTCACGTCCAACATTCAATCGCAAAAAGGCTGATCGCCAATACATCACCGTTAATGGACGCGTGGTTAAAGATCGGCTTTTGCTTGGTGTGTTACGCGTGGCCTATCGCGATTTCATTCCGCATAACGCCCACCCCATTATTGCGCTTCATATCAATGTTCCGCCCGCAGATGTTGATGTGAATGTCCATCCAAACAAAACTGAATTACGGTTCAAAGACCCTGCCGCCCTGCGCTCTTTTCTTATCGGCGCCATTAAAACGCAATTGCTCTCACAAGGCTTTGAAGCCAAGACAACCGCATGGGAAAATTTACGCCCCGATATCGGTGGTGCTCACAGCCAAAACGCGTTTAATGAACCACGCTTTGATCAACAATGGGCGCCAGCCTCACGCAATGATTTTGGGCATGATACAGCGCAAATGCGTCCTCATAACGAGCCCCATGAACTGGGTCATGAACCCACTCATTTTCATGAAAGTAACTCCCATAATCTGCCGTCGGAACACTCTCAAGATTATCCCCAAGACTTTCCTATGGGCGGTGCCATCGCGCAAGTGTTTAAGACCTATATTATTTCTGAAAATCAGAAAGGCGAGATGATCATAGTGGATCAACATGCGGTTCATGAACGCCTTGTTTACGAAGATATGAAGCATGCGTTTTTCAATCAAACAATCACAACGCAATCATTGTTGATGCCTCATGTAGTGGAACTGGACGAGGCTTTGTGCCAATTGCTCATCAATCAATCCGATCTGTTGCAAAGTCTTGGGTTTGATATCGCCGCATTTGGTACGGATGCTATCTCTGTGTCTTCTATTCCCGCTCTTATCGCCAAAGACCTTGAGCTTGACAGTTTTATGCAAGATTTGGCGGATAAATTGGCCAACGATGAATTACCACAAGAAGCCGTTGAAGACGCTGTGTTGCGCCGTTTGGCCACCAACGCATGCCACAATTCGGTGCGTGCGGGACGAAACCTTAACACCACTGAAATGAATGCCCTATTAAGGCAAATGGAGCAAAATCCAAAATCAGGTCAATGCAATCACGGCAGACCAACATTCATACGCTTGAAAAAATCAGAGTTAGAAAAGTTATTTGAAAGAATTTAAGCGTTAAATTTTTATAAATTCGCTTGAAAATCACGGCGATCTATAGCGCCAGCTTGCGTCATAACGCGGCATAAATCCATAGTATCGCAATATTCCACAGACATCACTTCATTATCGATTAATTGCCAAAACGCTTGTCTGATCTCTTTATAATCAGGGGATGTTTCAGTGATGCTGTTGGGCAGCACATTTGATGGAAGCAACGCAACTTGGGCGCAATACCCATCATTCACACAACCCTCGTAGGCAAAACGATCAGGGAATTCTTGATTTCGCACACGGGTGGCGGTATTAAATAGTTTATTATAATAACCATTGATCAAAGCCATCACGCTTAAATTATAAGTCGAGAAAATGCTTTCTTTACTGTTGCACTCTTGAGCAATCTGGGCCCCTTCAATAAAAGCAGGACGGAAGCAATCTCGATCAAATTCAACCCATTTGGGCGTATTAAAATAAGGAATAACCCGTTTTTCCCATATTGGTATGTTGGGCACATAAGTGCCTATGATCGTTGGTACACTAGCATTAAGAATGGTGTCATTGATTTGCGCGCGCGCGTTAAATTTAAGAACGGACACCATTAAAACGATGGTCAAAAGCGCAAAAGTCACCGCCGCCAATCCAAACCGTTTAAAAGCCAGCGCCACGCCAAACCCACCCGCCAGTATGGATGATACCAATAAATAATATCCATGATAAAGCTCGCGCGATTCAACATTACTGGCAAAAACAAACAAAATGATCGATAAAAAAACCGCCGACAACCCGCCCGCAATAATGATCAGCGTGTAATCGCTGTTGACCTTATTAGTGTCATCGTGTGAATCAGTGATAGCCATGTCCACTATAATACGCTTGATGGGGGCACTAAATCAAGTGCTTCAAATGGCCAATCGATCGGTAACGGCGCGCTCAATTCTAAACGCCCTTTTTCAGTTGGATGAGCAATATCAAGACGCCACGCATGAAGGTAAAGACGGTTCATCTTGGGCTCATTTGATAAGTCTCGTGAGCGTTTAAAATCCCCATAACGCGGATCACCAAACAAAGGAAAACCCATATGTTGCGCGTGAACTCGGATTTGATGCGTACGACCTGATAACGGTTCAAAACGAACCAAGGCGCACCCCGTTTTACCCGATGTGCACAGTGTTTTATAAAAGGTTTCGGCGAATAACCCATCAGGCGCGACAATTGATTTATCACGAATTTTTTTGATGGGCGCCTCAATCATGCCTTGAGGCTCGGTAGGAACAACAGACGTGATCGCCAGATATATTTTTTGCGCGTCATGATCTTTAAAACTTTGCGTCATCCGCGCCGCCGCCTTTTTGGTCTTGGCCATTACGAGCACACCCGTGGTGTCACGATCCAATCGATGCACAAGCTTACAGCCAGGATAAAGACTATCAATACTCTCCGTGATCCCAGACCCGCCCTGCACCGCCATCCCGAACGGTTTGTCAATCGCCAAGATGTGCGGTGTGGATATTAGAGGCATTAGGGTTTATTCATTATTTCTTGATGGCGTCTCTCTGCGTCTGTTGCAGCAGTCTCAGCATCTTTCTCAGAACGCATTCTGTCTCTTCTCTGTCCTGCACCCTGAGCTCCACCTTGTGCACCCTGAGATACACCTTTGGTCATTTCACCAACCGCTTGACCACCTTGGTTAGCAATAACGGCTGTACCAAGCGCTGCTTGTTGTAAAGATTGCTCTGGGTTTGGATCACCATCATTGTAGCGCGGATCACTACCACCAAACCAACGCATGATTTGATTGGCCATTTGATCACACTGTTTGAATGACAACATTGCCAATGTGAATGCAATAACAGCATAAATACCTGAGAATGCCACGTAATCGATCGGGCGATCTTCGCCATAACCAATTGAACCAACCACGTCACCAAACATTTTTTGAAGCATAACCATCCCCGCCGAGAATATAAGTATACCCATTAAATATGCGAATAAAATTACAAACGGCCTCACGATAATACCGAATATCACCGTATAACCCATTTGAGCCGCTTGGCCTGACAATCCATCACCATCAATACGTAAATGTGCTAGCGCCCATAATGGTAGGCCAACCATTGCCTCAACTACTTCAAGAACCCAAGCCGTTACAGAAAAGAAGAAAAACACAAAGGGCATTAGGGGAATAACGTAGTAAAGGAATACACCTATAGCCACACCAAGTGTCGCTGCAAAAACTAATAAAGAACCTACTGCAGACATACCGCCACCTATAGCACCTAGCAATCCCCCTACCAACGGCATAGTGACGGGAATACTTGAAATCAAAGCACCACCAGCCATTAGACCTATTATCCATACAATGTAATCTAAGCCTTTCGTATATAATCCATGACCAAGTGACAACATATTTGCCATAGGATTATTAGCATTTGCTTCTCTGAAGGCTTTAATATGATCGCCACCAAAGATATCTATGATAATAGTTTCCCAAAAATTTTCTTTATGATTACGAATATCTTTGTTTTCTTGCTGACCATCTTCAATAACTTGAGCAGTAAGAGCTGCCGCAGAGATGGTGCCTAAAACATTACTCATGCGAAGTTTGACTTCTTGCTCATTCTCAAGTTCGTCTTTATTGTCTCTTAGGTCTTCGAGGTCTTGAGCACTAGGTATGTAAACAATATCACCGGTAATTCTTGGCATCGAAGCCGTAATCATATTAAAGAATCCACCGTTAATATCGGCTAAATCATTATAGAATAGCCCTGCGCCCATCCATCCTTTTTCATCAAACATACTAATCTTAGCTTCAATTTGTTTATTAAGACCATTCTTATAGTCTTCTTCAAATCCCTTGACCTGTTTATCAACTATACTTTGTGCTATTTTTTTGGCTTCAAATGTTGCGCTAATAACAGCCGATATTTCTTCTTGAGTAACGCTTTTATCTTTTTCTCCTTCAAGATTTTCGCTTTTATCTACTAAAGCAATTACTGATGGACGAACCTTAGCTGCTGTATCGACAACAAGTTTTTGATACGCGAGATACATTTTCTCACTATCAATTAGCGAAACTAGTGCAGCATCGCCTTTATTAGCGCTGTTGATGCCATTTGGTACAACGATTTCTCCACACACTGTTTCAGCTAAACCCAATGAGCTATAGTATAGTGATCCAGCCAAACCAGCCACACCGCCACCAATAGCACCAACGACTGCGCCAATTGCGGTGCCAATTCCTGGTACAAAACTTCCAACTAAAGCGCCTCCACCAGCACCCAATGCTGCCCATGAAGCAGCATCAACACCATCACCAGCAGTTGTATCCCCCAATTGCCAGCTATAAACTGTAGCTAATTCTTTTTTACTATTTGATGTGCTCTGGTTATCATAAACTTTTTTAGGATTCATTTTTACTTCTTCACCAAAGCCCATATATTTATTAGCAATTGCAGTACAGGCTTCAAAACGAACTATATTATAAACCAATGAGTCTGATTGAGGCGTAATCGGTTCACCTACCAAATCAGTGGTTGCAATTTTTTCAACAAACAAACTCCACGCATTGCTCGCGAGACCAGAGCCCATTTTGGCGGCATAAAGTGTGCCATACTGCGCGGCATTCAAACCGCCCGCAATAGGAACCAATAGACCAAGCCCAACAACAAGGCGGATTGGTGCCCAAAAGCTGTTGAATCGTTTGCCAAAAGGTTGGCCTGTCATGGCGCTTTCACCCACAACTGTGAACACATAATAAAGAATAATGATGACCGCGATCACCATCATAGCAGTGCTGTACATACCGAGCATGGCGTAAATGCCGTCTTTGATGGCTTTATTACCAAGACCTTGCATTTCTACACCACAATTAAACATATCGACGCTAGAGGCACCAAATACAAGATCAAGAAACTGCAAAGCTAAATCACTATTGGGGTTGGGTGCTGAAAAAAGTCCACCGCCACTAGTACACGTGGCAGAAGTTCCCGCAACCGCATCCACCGCGCCGGCAGGGTCAAAATTCCCTTGCGCAAAAGCATCACTAAGATCAAAGACTGTAAAAGCGGCAATCGCCAAACCATTGGCGAGCAAAAGTGCCATGGACAAAATCACGGCAGTAAACATGACAATTTGGTCAATATTTTCGCGGCGAATCTGAAGATTAGAAGCCGCTGTAGAAATTACATCAGAGAATCCAAAATAACCGATATTCGAGGCTTGCAAAGTCGGGTGACCCGCAGGGATCAAACGGCAAGAATAGAAAATTTGTGCAAGAAAGAACGCAAAACCACCAAAACGCTTACCCAACGCTTTAAAACGAGGGCCAAGTTCTGGCATCCAAAGAAATTTGGCGACACGCCACATAGTGACTTTTTTAGCTTCTGGATCTTTGGTATTGGCTTTGATGGCTGTTTTGGCCATTTTATCCGAGATTTTTTGACGAATATCTTTCATATTCTACACACACACCCTCATTGTTATATGATCTTTTTGACCATTTTTATTATTTGTTTTACTTAGAATTTTTGGTGATACCGCTCACCAAATCAGTCTATAGCAAAATCGTTTTTTTTCTGTTAACACTTAATAATATCATATTTTTGATAAAAATTCCAAACAAAAGAGCATTAAAAGACATTTATATGGCCAAAGACATCCGTTTTTATCACCTCTCGAACACCCCTTTGCACAAGGCTTTGGGTGAATTGTTGCTTAAAGCTAC
>JBBKXB010000076.1:0-16737 GCA_037969255.1 Bdellovibrionales bacterium
CATACAGATGATCCTTATATTGTTCATAGCCGCCATTATCGTGCCATGGACAATTCACAATGCGGGCGGTTGGACAACGATTAATATCGGATTAGGCGGTTTAACGGGTGAGTTTCGTAATATCTTTGATCGTCAAGTGGCTTTTGCCTTTGGCATCGCCACATCCATTGGTTTGATCTCTGCCCCTCTTGTTGATCAAGCATTCTCACAACGCGTTTTCGCTGCTAAGGAAAAATCCATCAAGCCTATCTTTATTTGGGCAGGACTTCTGTTTGGAATAGTACCAATTACATTATCATTACTAGGCTTTATTGGTGCAGGCACGGCCATTACTGACCCAAGCTTCCAAGTGAGTGATCCACAAATGGTTGGCCCCGAAGTCATTGCGCATTATCTTCCAACATGGGCATTAATGATGTTCGCTGTTCTGGCCTTTGCAGGCTTAACATCAACATTGGACTCTGCATTTTGCGCCATTGGAGCTTTATGGGCGATTGATGTCAACAAAACGCATAAAAACGAGGCTTTAGACACTGTTAAAATCGCACGTATTGGTATGGTTATATTCGCCGTTATCGGTATTGGAATTGCGTTGTTACAGCCAAAAATACTATGGGTCTTTTTGGTATACGGTGCTTTGGCAGGGTCGTTATTCTTCCCTCTCGTATTCACTTTGTTTGATAAAAACGTATCTGATAACGCTGTTTTTATAGCCATTATCGCTGGTTTTTTTATTGGAACACCCTTGTCAATATACGCCAATGTGACGGGACAATCGAATATCATAGTAATGTCCGCATTATTAGCTCTCTTTATTCCTGCAATCATTATAATGATCCCTAAATTAATGGCTAAATTATCAGCCTAGATGAGATTATTTCCCCTACGCACCCTTAATAAACCTGCGCAATTTCATGTAGTTCGCCATCGCGGACGCGCTTGGCACACTTCGCACTTTATTTTATCCGTGTTTACAAATGAGGATCAAAAAGATCACGCCATTGGTTTTATCGTCACCAAAAAAATGTATAAAAAAGCTGTGGATCGCAACCGCATTAAGCGTAAATTACGCCCTATTGCCCGTGACATCCTACCAAAAACAGCGCCTGCGGGGGATTACGTATTCATCGCCAAATCAACGTGTCTTGTGGCCAATCACGAAGACTTGAAAAAAGACATGCTTTGGGCTTTAAAGAAATTAAGCCTCAAGGATTAGTATGCAAAACCACATCGTAAACACGCTCCAATTCCTTATTCGTAGTTATCAAAAAATGCGCCCGCCCGTGGTCGGAGAACAATGCCGTTTTGTGCCCAGTTGTTCCTGCTATGCAAGTGAGGCTTTGGATAAACACGGACTTCGCGCTTTACCAAAAATAATGGGTAGGATTTGTCGGTGTCATCCGCTAGGATCACGCGGAATTGAATATGACCCTGTGACAAAAGAATCATTATCGGAGACAAAACTATGAGCTTACTCAACAATCCTTACGGCGGCCTAGGTGGCGGCAATCAAAAAGGCCCCCACGACAATTTGCGCCTCGTATCCTACGGATTTTTGATGCTGTGTATGTTTTTGTCCTATGACATTTATATCGCCAAGCCACAACGTGAAGCCTTACAGGTTGAACAAGCCGAGGTGATCAAAGTTGAACAAGGTTTGGCCGTACCTCTGGCTCGTGCTGAAGCGCTCGCACAAAGCGCGGATAAGCGCGTTTCATTTAAAAATGAGCACGTCACAGCCAGCCTTAATCTGACGGGCGCACGTCTTGATGATTTAACGCTTAATAAATACAAAGAGGAACTTAACAGCGCCACGCCTGTGGCTTTGTTGTCGCCTTCAAATGCGAAAAACCCGCACCTCATTCAATATGGGTGGCTCACGGATGATCCCAATATCGCGGTGCCAAACGGCGCCACAACATGGACATCGGCTGATACAGGCGAAACCAACACGCAAACACTAAGCTGGACAAGCCCACAAAATATAACGTTTGAACAAAAATACGAACTTGATGAAAAAACCGTGTTCAAAGTTACGCAAAAAGTTATCAATAATTCTGGGCAAGCTGTCACATTATATCCTTTCGGACGCGTGGCACGTGAAGGTATGCCAGAGCTTTCTAAAAATGCGATTTTACATGAAGGTATGATCGCTTACATTGATGGCAATCTCACGCAAGACGATTATAAAAAGCTCGATAAAAAACGCACACTCGCGCTCGACAAAGGTCATGGTTGGCTCGGGATCACAGATAAATATTGGCTGGTCTCTCTTTTAAACCCAGAAACCGAAGGTTCAAGCGAGTACCGCTTCACCAGCGCACGCGGTCAATTTGATCGTCCGTTATACCAAGCCGACGCACGCGGTAACGCCATGACCATTGATGCTGGTGGACAAACATCAAGCATTCACCATGCGTTTGCGGGGCCTAAAGAAATTGAGCTTTTGTCTCATTACGAAGACACGCTTGAGCTTCCTCATTTTGACTTGGCGATTGATTTTGGGAAATTTTACTTCCTCACGCGCCCGTTCTTCTCATTGCTTCATTTTGTATCCAACAGCATTGGATCATTTGCACTTGGGCTTTTGATCACAGCGCTTATCATTCGTGCCTTTACGTTTCCATTGGCCAATAAAAGTTACCGTAGCTTTGCGATGCTTCGTAAACTTGCCCCTGAAATGAAGGCTATGAAAGAGAAATACGGCGAAGATCGTGCCCGTATGCAACAAGAACTCTTTAAGTTTTACAAAAAAGAAAAAGTGAATCCTGCCGCGGGGTGTTTCCCTTTATTGCTGCAAATCCCGATTTTCTTCGCGCTTTATAAAGTGCTGTTTATCACCATTGAAATGCGCCATCAGCCATTCTTTGGTTGGATTAAAGACATGTCAGCACCCGATCCAACGTCAATTGGTAATCTGTTTGGTCTCTTGCCCTTTGATAGTCCAGAGTTCATCGCGATTGGTGTTTGGCCGTGTCTTTACTGCCTCACAATGTTATTGCTACAACGCCTTCAACCGCCACCCACAGAAGGCTCACAGCGTACCATCATGATGATGCTACCTTTTGTCTTTACGGTGGTTCTAGCAGGCTTCCCAGCGGGTCTTGTGATCTATTGGTGCTGGTCAAACCTGCTCTCGATTTTGCAACAATCCATCATCATGAAATCAATGGGTGTTGAAATTCATCTCTTTAAATTTGGTAAAAAATCCAAAGACGATATAGGTGATGTTGTTATCGTGGATGCCACCGATGATTCCAACATGACGCATGTGGATGCGACAGAAGTTGTAAAACCAAAACCACTCACGCCACCAAAACGCAAAAAGAAATAGTAATATTTTTAAGGTGCTGGGGTATTATCTTTGGGTTTGTAGTTCGCTTTTAAATATAATTTGCGAGCGGTAATACCAAGAAATGTTAAGCCAAGCAATCCACACATGCCCGATAAACCTGTGCCCACAGTAAATATAATATTCCCCACAAATGGATCTGAAACTCTCTCGCTCAAATCATTAAAAATTTGAGTGGCCTGATAGCCTGTAACTGGCATTAGAATACCCATGACTATGTTGCATTTAATTCCGCCCGTGACGATATTCTCTTCAAGTTCTGCAAGCGCGCGTTTAATTTCGTCATTTAATTCAGTCATAAATCTAACTTTAATAAACCTTCTGTTTTACGTCAATATAATATTGTGTGACATTTATAGCGCTGTCTTTTAGTTTCACCTTCATGGCTAAAGCTGACGATCACGGATTATCCCCCCTACCTTTTAGGCGTCCTGCACAATTTATGTGTAGCGCGCCAAAAACGGAGTTCGTGCCTGATAGTGATCTCCCCGAAATTGCCATCATTGGGCGTTCCAATGTGGGCAAATCATCTCTTATCAATGCTTTATTAGGCATCAAAGATATGGCACGTACGTCCAAAACCCCAGGACGCACGCGTGAATTAAACTTTTTTAATATGGGCGGCGAGCCTTATTTATTCACGATTGTTGATTTGCCTGGTTATGGCTATGCGCGCATCAGCAAACAAGATCAAAAACAATGGGCGATATTATGCCATGATTATTTGTCAAAACGCGTGAATTTACGCCGTGTGTTTTTATTGATTGATAGTCGTCATGCCATGAAAGACACGGATGAACATATGCTTCATATGCTCGCGAAATGGCGTGTGCCCGTAACTATTGTTTTGACCAAATGTGATCAATCAAAAAAGAAAGAACAAGATTGGCATATCGCTCATCAAGAAGAGCTTTTGAAATCTTGTATCACGTTAATGCCTGATTTATATCGCACCAGCTCGTCAAAACGGCTTGGTCTGCATAGGCTTCAAAAAGAAATTTTGAGTGCTGTCGGTATTGAAGGTTGATCAATTACCGCGCGCCAACAACCGCATAAAATATATTATTATCGGCATCCACATTCGTACAGCCAATAATTTTTGAATCACACGCTGGACAATCACTGACCATAAAATCTTTAGTACCTTGCGCAAAAGTATCCAGAGCGTCTGAGGATGTCCCTGAAAAAATGTAGGCGACCCCAATGCCCGCAAAGGCATCGTTAACTCTGGCACATAATTGATCACTTAATCCAAAAATTCCCAGCACAACATCTGGAGCCGAGGTAGGTGTCCATTCAACATTAGTGCCATACGCCACAAAATATCTTCCTTTTCTAAGGCTTGCATCTGGATTTTCAGCCTCAGTATCAAGCCTACCTAGCCAATTCATGCCACCACCCGATGGATGAAATAATTTTTTAATGTCATCTATGCCATCGTCATATCCTGCATCTTCTGGTCTGAGGAAGCTAATCTCGTCATAACTCACGCCAAATTGACCCATTTGTTCAATCGTATTTTCCATGATGGTGGCATAGCTGATCAATTCATTGGCATAGAGCGTCACTTTTTCGTCACTGATGGATTGCGCGGTGCCTCCCGACATTTGACGACTGACCACCAAAGTGAGCGCACCAAGCAAAACAACACTCACGAGTGTGATAAAAAAAGCGTTTCCGCGGACGTTATTATGCGCGTTATGATTCATAAATTCTATTATTCCCTAGAAATTCGTGCCTGACCATGCCAAATTGTAAACCATGGAATTTACGTTTGACACTTTATCATTTTCAATTGGCTTTATCATCGCTGCGATTGTTGGCGTGCTGGCCTATATCATGGCGCGCAAAGAAGTGTCCAGCGCGCGTCACAATGAATCCCTTATGCTCTCACAATTTGACAGTTTGGCCAAAACGAGCCTGTCGGATGCGCAAGAAAACCTGCTTAATCTCGCCAGTGAACGCTTTAAAAATATGCAAGCTGACGTATTGCACGAGGCCGAACGTCGTCAGAATAATTTTTCTGAGCTGATTAAACCCATCCAAAGAAATCTCACTGAACTTGATCAACGTATTGTCAATTTGGACAAAACGGGCGCGGGTTTGTCTGAACATCTTAATCTCATGGCGCTCAATCAAACAAAACTCCAAGACGAAACCGCGCAACTTGTCGCCGCTTTGCGTGCACCAAACATCCGTGGACGTTGGGGTGAAATGCAATTACAACGCGCGCTTGAGGCCGCAGGCTTTGTCGAAGGCACACATTTTGAAACGCAAATCACGCGCAAAGCCAAGGATGGACGTGATATTCGCCCTGATTTTTTGGTGTATTTGCCTGACAATAAAGAACTCATCAATGATTCCAAAACACCCATCGAAGGATATCTTGATGCCTTGAAAGAGGGCATATCCCAAGCCGAACAACAAACCGCACTCACCCGTCATGCCAAAGCTTTACGCGCACATGTTGTTGAACTTGGCAAACGTGCGTATTGGGAAGAATTTAACGGTCTTGATTTCGTGGTATTGTTCATCCCTGGTGAGGGCATGCTTTCGGCCGCTCTATCCCAAGATGTCGCCTTGATGGAAGACGCCGCCAAAGCGCGTGTCATGCTGGCATCGCCCCTCTCATTATTGGGACTTTTACGCGTCATAGCCTATGGCTTTCAACAAGCACAACTCGCGGATGAGGCACATCGCATTGCCGCCGAAGGCTCAACATTGGTCGAACGTATCGCTGGCTTTGTCGGTCATTTGGACAAATTGGGTCGTCAAATTGACACGGTCAATAAAACCTATGACAACGCCGTGGGTAGTTTAGAAAAACGTGTATTGCCAAGTGCTCGTAAAATGCAAGACATGGGTATTTCTGGTAAAACCGATATCCCTGCCGAGATTGAACCAATTAATAAAATCACACGTAAACCTCAAGAGATGGAAGACGATATAAAAAAGGTGGCCAATGACTGATATTATCACAGACCCTCAATTTGAAATATACGAGGTTTTAAAAGCCCCACACGACATATTACGCACGAAATCGGAACCCGTAGAGGCGGTGAACGATGAAATCGCGCATATTTTCAAACGTATGCATAAAACCATGCACGCTGATGGCGGTATTGGACTTGCCGCCAATCAAGTTGGCTTAACCATACGTATCTTAACGGTTGATCTCCAAGATGGCGTTCATGTGTATTCCATGGCCAACCCCGAAATCACTTGGAAATCGAGTGAAACCTTTGTTTACCAAGAAGGGTGTTTATCGTTCCCCTCTCATTACGCCGATGTGACGCGCGCCAAAACCATCCGCGTTAAATTCTTAGATCAAAATGGTGACACACAAGAAATTGAAGCGGACGAATTATTATCCATTTGCATCCAACACGAAATTGATCACTTGGATGGTATTCTATTTGTCGATTATCTCTCACGATTAAAGCGCGATATGATCATGCGCAAGATGAAAAAAATGGGCGGCGTGGCTGTTTAATGAAAATTGTTTTCATGGGCACGCCCGATTTTGCAGTGCCAGCACTGCAGCAACTTATTGATGACGGTCATGATATTGCGGCGGTGTATTGCCAACCGCCAAGACCCTCAGGACGCGGTCATAAACTAACCAAAAGTGCAGTACAAATTATCGCTGAAAAACATAATCTGCCCGTCAAAACGCCTGTTAATTTTAAAGACGAAAAAGACAAACAAGAACTTCGCGATCTGAAACCAGACATGATTATTGTCGCGGCCTATGGATTAATTCTACCGCAATCAATTTTGGATATTCCACCCTTAGGGTGCATCAATATTCATGGGTCAATTTTGCCACGTTGGCGGGGCGCGGCGCCCATCCATCGCGCAATCCTTGCTGGTGACACAAAAACAGGGATCACCATCATGCGCATGGAAAAAGGGCTTGATACAGGTCCAATGATGTTAAAAAAATCTGTGCCTATTAATCCTCATGACACAGTGCAAACCCTGCACGATCAATTGTCTAATATGGGCGCTGACCTCATTTCAAAATATGTGTCTAATCACGAACAATATCCGCCCGAACCACAACCCGCAAATGGTACGACTTATGCTCACAAAATTGAGAAACACGAGGGTCATTTAAAAGGTGCGGAAAGCGCATCTGACATTGATAAAATGGTGCGCGCTTTTACCCCATGGCCTAATGTTTGGTTCACACATAACGAACAAAAATTTAAAATCCTCGAAGGCTTTGTACTAACAAATTATGCCACGATGGGTAACTTTGGCGATATTATCGGACATGAAAATGAGTATGGATTTTTATGTAGCGCGGATGAAAATAATTTACGCAGCGTCTATCAAATCACGAAAATCCAAACGCCTAATGGTAAAAAAATGGACATCATCAGCGCGATCAACGGCGGGGTGATACAATGCGTTACCGTTTAACACTTGAATTTGAAGGCACGCTCTATTCGGGCTGGCAAAAGCAAAATGATTTTCCCACTATCCAAGAAGAATTAGAAAAAGCCTTTGAAGGCGTGTTCCAAGAAGTGATATCTGTGACAGCGTCTGGGCGAACAGATGCAGGCGTTCATGCGCATGCTCAAATCGCGCATTGTGATATTAATGATAATAAAAATATGAGTGCGCTCGAAGTCTCACGCGCCGTGAATGCGCATTTATTAACTAAAGACATTGTGATCACCGCATGCGAGGAAACACTCGATGACTTCCATGCACGCTTTAACGCCAAACGAAAATTGTACCGCTACCGTATTTTAAACCGCACGATGCAACCCACTATGACCAAGAATTTTGTTTGGCATGTCAAACAACCCCTTGATGAAAAAATAATGGATATATCAGCAAAAGATGTGATTGGTCGTCACGATTTCACGAGCTTTCGCGACACGGCGTGCCAAGCCAAAACCCCTGTACGCTCGTTAGATGAATTAAACGTACACCGCGTGGGTGACGAAGTGATTATCGAAGCTTTGGGTCAATCATTTCTTCATCATCAAGTGCGCAATCTTGTCGGCTCACTGGTATTAATTGGCAAGGGTAGAGAAACGACAGACTTTATGAAGCGAGCTTTGGACGCGCGTGACCGCCGCGCTGCTGGGCCGACTGCCCCGCCACAAGGTTTGGCTCTCGTGAGTGTAGAATATCCGTCATAGCACGACCCACTGTGCAAAGCATGGGGTGTATGGAACGATGAACCGAATTTACATCATATTCTTCCACAAGCTCGTTGGCTTTTTTTTCCAAAACACTTAGATACGCTTTCTTATTTTTTACGTCAAAATAAAGTTCTAATAATTCGCATTGATCATAAAGATATTGCCCAACATAAGTGGTTGTTCCGTTTTTACGGAGGAGTGGCGCGCTTCTTTCTAAAAATTCTCTTGTGTCGGCAATGTAGGCTCTGATCTTCGATTCATTTCGATCCGATCCAATAATGGTCGCTAAATTATGCATACGATCAATTGATTTTGCCAAAAGCGCTATATCATTTTTTTTCGCGCGGTTCATCCACGCATGTTTCTTATCATTAGGTTTTTTACTCAGGTTAACAACGCCTTGGACAATAGAAGAAATTATATAAGCCACACGACCATTGTCGTTGGCATACATCATGGTGCTTACTCTTTTATCAACGGACATTAAAAATCGTTTGAAACGATTTGGTGATAGCCCCAAGTCTTCCATTGAATCATGATTAAAAGCAATTGCCATGGCGATATCAAGTTCCATGGGCGTCATTAACAATCGGTTCTCGTCTCTATGGTCTGTCAGTTTTGTGCCCGATCTCAAATTAGGATGTAATTTACGTGATTGACCCGTCCTCGTGTGCAACCATTTTGTAATCGAGGCTCTATTTTCAAAAATCCATAAATTATATGTCGCTTGTGCAATTTCATGAATATAGGCCGATGTGTCATCGCGGCGTTCGCGGCGCGATGCTTTGGTCGACTCTTCTTTGAGCATGACCAAAAGATTAAAAGAAGCGCGCGCATATTTTAACCCGTATTCTCTCATCGCAAGATTGACATCTTTATACAATGAAATCACATTCTGTTTGGCATCTTCGGTCAGAGTGGAGTCTTCTCGATTGGCAATAACGCGCTCAAAATTAATATCATTGGCCGCCTCAAATTGATATTTGATCGAATCTTTCATGATGGTCTGCGGTTTATAATTTGCCATAACGCGTAAGTTATAAACATAGATTTATTTAATTGCACGAAAAAAATGGCTTTTGTTCAATAAAAATGCCCGCTATTCATTGTTTTAGGACTAAATGCGCCCCATATTACTCTTCATGAAAAAATATTTATTACTGTTATTGTTCTCGTTAGGCGTTTTTGTTTCACCTGCCGAGGCGGCTCAAACCTATAAATACGGCATATATGGCGGTGGGTTCCACGTGGTGGACGCTGACATGATCCTTAAGGAAAATAAGGGCACTTATGATCTTACAGTCAAAGCCATCACCCAAGGCTTTTTAGGGCGCGTAGCTCCATGGTCATCTGTTATGGTCTCCAAAGGCCGCGACATTAAAAATAACTGGCAACCTGATTTGTTTGAAAATGTCACTGTGTGGCGCAACGATGCCAAAACAACAATCTTAAAATATAATAAAAATGGCGTGATCACAGATCGCATTGTCAAAGAACAAGGGAAAGCGGAGGATACGCGCGAGGCTGACCCTCAATTGGCCAAAAACGCCACTGATTTACCAACCGGCATCATGAATTTTGTGCGTCACCGTGATTTGAAACAAGGATGCGAAGGTTCATTCAATGTTTATGATGGCAAGCGCCGTTTTATCATTCGCATGGCGGGTCAACAAAATGATGTGATCAAACCCAATCGTTACACGCAATATGCGGGGCCCGTGATCTCGTGCACCATTGAGGTTATCCAAGATGGCGGAAAATGGGCGGATGAGAACCGTGGATGGTTTAAAATCCAAGAGGATGCTCGTGGTAAGGGTGGCCTCCCCCGTGTGTTTCTAACGCCTTTAAACGGGCAAACGTGGCTTGTACCTGTGCGTATGGAATTATCATCCCCTTATGGCAACTTCGTTATGCATTTGACGCAAGCCACGCGCTAGGTAACAATATAAATCATGAAGAATGATTTGACCGTTTTGATATTGGCCGCGGGGCATGGCACGCGCATGAAATCCGATAAACTCAAGCTTTTGCATGAGGTTGGCGGACGCAAAATACTTGATCATGTGCGCATTGCCGCTGAAAAACTTGATCCCAAACAAATCGCATTTGTTGTTTCTCCTCATATGGATGAGCTCGCGGACCTCGTAAAACCTCACCAAGTTATTATCCAAGATGACCCAAAAGGTACGGGGCATGCCGTGCTCACGGGTCTCAATGGTTTAAAACAAAAAACGGATCGCGTAATCGTGATGCTCGGTGATGGGCCTTTGATTAATAGCCAAGATGGGAAATTACTTCTTAAGTCTCTTGATGACGATAGTGTTGATGCCGCATTTATGGGTGCCCATGTCCACAATCCAACTGGTTTGGGACGTATGGTGGTCAATGATGGTATTTTGGATGATATCATTGAAGAAACTGAAACTAATGAGGCGCAAAAACAAATTACGCTCGTCAGTTCTGGTTTTGTGGCTCTACGCACATCGACACTTGAAAATTACTTAAAACAACTCAGTAGTAATAATAAAAAAGGCGAGCTATATCTCACCGATCTACCCAAACTTATTAAACAAGCGGGGCGCAAAGCACTCGCCTTTGAAACACATCATCATAATATTTTGGGCGTGAATACGCGCGCTGATTTGGCCATGGTTGAGGCGGTCACCCAAGCACGGCTCCGTGCAATGGCGCTTGATCAAGGCGTCACATTGATGGACCCGCACACCATATTTTTATCCAGCGACACAATTTTTGCCAATGATGTGACCATTGAACCCAATGTGATGATCTCAAAAGGCGTACGCTTTGAAACGGGCGTACGTGTCCGTGCGTTCTCCCACCTTGAGGACACACACCTTAAGAAAAACGTATCTGTGGGGCCTTTTGCCCGTATGCGCGGTGGCGTAGTGATTGATGAAAGTGCCTCTATTGGTAACTTTGTCGAAATTAAAAAATCAACCATTGGCGCGGGCACCAAAGCTGGTCATCTTAGCTATATTGGGGATGCCATTATTGGCAAAAATACCAACATTGGCGCAGGCACGATCACATGCAATTACGATGGATTTAACAAACACCAAACGCATGTCGGAGATAACAGCTTTATCGGCTCAAACTCCATTTTAATTGCCCCTGTACGAATCGGCGATGAAGCTTTTACAGCCGCAGGAAGCGTGATATCAAAAGACGTTGAAAACGGTGATTTGGCGATCACACGTACACCACAAAAGAACATTAAAGGCTGGGCCACCAAATGGTTCAAAAAGAGTAAAAAGAAAGAGTAAATAATTATGTGTGGTATTATTGGTATTGTAGGAAAAAAACCTGTGGGAGAGCGCTTGCTCGCAGGATTAAAACGTCTTGAATATCGCGGTTATGATAGCGCGGGTATTGCAACACTCACCGATAAAGGCGTAATTGATCGCCGCCGCGCCGAAGGTCGCCTCAGCGCTCTCGCTGACTTACTAAAAAATAATCCTATCGAAGGTAATACAGGCATTGGTCACACACGTTGGGCGACGCATGGATCGCCCACAACCGCCAACGCTCACCCTCATGCCACGAACGAAGTGGCCGTCGTTCATAACGGCATCATTGAAAATTTTATAGACCTGCGTGCCAATCTCCAAAATAAAGGACACGTGTTTCAAACACAAACGGATACTGAAATTGTCGTTCATTTGATCTCTGATTTCTTAAAAGACGGTTTATCGCCCAAAGACGCCAGTTTTAAAGCCTTTGATATGTTAGAGGGTGCATACGCGCTTGTGCTTTTGTTTAAAGATCACGATGATCTCATGATTGGTGTACGAAATGGTACACCGCTGACTGTTGGCTATGGTTCGGGGGAAAATTACCTCGCGAGTGACAGCTACGCCCTTATGCCTCTTAGTGATCAGGTCACATTCCTCAGCGATGGTGACCGCGTGATATGCACGCACGAAGAAGTCGCATTATTTGATCGTGATAATAACCCCGTCAAACGCAAAATACAACGTAGCCAGCATGTCGGCGCTGTGTCTGGAAAAGGTCAATTTCGTCATTTCATGGCCAAAGAAATCCATGAACAGCCAGCCGTTGTTGGCGACACATTGGCCTCTTTTTACCAAGGCGATGCCTCGCTTCCTGATCTTGGTAAAGACTTTGAATTTTTTAAAGATATTGATCGCCTTATGTTCGCCAGTTGCGGGACAGCATTGGCCGCGGGACGTACAGGGGCCTATTGGCTTGAAGAGCTCGCACGCCTTCCTGTGGACGCTGATATAGCCTCTGAATTTCGTTATCGCGATGTCGTCTTTCCTAAAAATGCGGCCTTTTTATGTGTGACGCAATCGGGTGAAACATTAGACACACTCGAGGCCATGCGCTTTGCCAAAAAACAAACAGGCATGAAAACCATGTCCATTGTGAACACCATCGAAAGCACGATTGAGCGCGAAAGTGATCTGACGTTGCGGACGCTTGCGGGCCCTGAAATTGGCGTGGCCTCCACCAAAGCCTTCACTTGCCAATTGGTCATTTTGGCATGCATGACGCTTGCCGTTGCGCGCATGCGCGGCGCTATGGACGAGGCTCGCTTGCTCGAATTATCAAATTCATTACGCCTCATCCCTGGCCTTATGGCCTCGACCATCGCACGCCTTGAGGAAACATTACCCGAGATTGCCAAAACACTCATTGATGCCAAATCCATGTTGTTTCTTGGGCGCGGACGTCTTTATCCACTGGCGCAAGAAGGCGCGCTCAAAATGAAGGAAATCTCTTATATCCATGCCGAAGCGTACGCGGCAGGCGAATTAAAACATGGCCCCATAGCTTTGATTGATGAAAATATGCCGATCATCGCGCTGGCACCATCCAACGATCCTTTATTTGAAAAAATGGCGAATAATATTCGCGAAAACTCGGCGCGTGGTGGACGTCTTATTGCCATCACAGACAAAGCTGGCGCTGAAAAACTCAAAGACGTGTGTGAAGCGGTCATCATTATGCCTGATGTTGACCCAGTGTGGTCACCGCTGATTTATGCATTGCCTTTGCAAATACTAAGCTATCATGTGGCCTCCACCAAAGGCACTGATGTTGATATGCCTCGTAATCTGGCAAAATCTGTCACCGTGGAATAAAGAATTATATTGAAAAAGACATAATCATGTTTTATGATAATTTATGGATTGTGCACTTCCAAAAAACATAGCGGAGCTAAGGGAAAACTATCTTTTAAATGATAAGGATTACCAATGGGGTGTTTTATCCATCATTTTTGATATCCCAAGAAATCTTGATGAAGATGAAACTTTATTTCACATGGACATTCATTCCGATGTCCCATTATTAGAAGAAATCATTACTAACAATGTGGATGCCATTGTATGGCTTATTGGTAATAAAGCCACAGCCTATATTGCCAAAACAGGATTCAAGGGGCTCGATTCGACGCCAACGGAAAATGTTCAAAACATACTGCGTGACTTTTATATTCTTATTTGTGAGTCTTTCCAAGAAGTCGGTGTGGATCTGCAATTAACGAGAGCCATGGCTTCAAACACTGATCCTCGAACCCCAGTTAAGCAAGTGAGCTTGTTTAGCTGTGAGGAAACTCTAAGAAATTTTTACGACTTGCCAGATAATGATAACAAAATAATGACAAATTTTCTAATGAATGGTTTTTGGACGGCTGGTTCTCTTGCATTTATGTCGGTAAGAGAAATGGCAGCAGCCATTAAATTCGCACCCCACCTCAATAGACTAAGCGCGCCAACAGTCACAAAAACAAGCGCTTTGACACCTTAGGAAAACGATCTTAACGCTCATCCTCATCAAGATCGTCGTCGTCTTCATCATCGTCATCCATATCATCAAGATCGTCTAAATCCTCGTCATCGTCTTCATCAAGAAGATCTTCATCTTCATCACCGAGAAGCGCGTCCTCATCATCATCCTCATCATCGTCGTCTTCATCAAGATCATCCAATGACACTGTATCGTCATCATCGTCCAATAATACGTCGTCTTCATCATCAAGGAGATCATCGTCATCTTCAGAATCATCATCCTCATCGTCCGTGTCATCTTCGTCTTTAGCATCCGCTTCTTTTGGCGCGGCTTTAACTTTTATCTTTTTGGCGGCAGCGATCCCCGTATATTCTTCACCGCACGATGGACACATAATAGGCGTTTTCATCATGTCATAAAATTTGATGCCACACGCGGCGCAAATACGTTTTAAACCTTTATTCATCGACTTTATATCCCCTTGAAGTCTTGGCGATCTCTTAAGATCTATTTAATTCATATAATCGCGTATTGCCATGTCTGGACGGGCTTGTCAAATGTCTTTTAAGAGTACACCTTAGATAAATGCGTATAGAAAAAATTGCTGTTATCGGATCAGGCGTTATGGGCTCTGGCATTGCAGGTCAAATTGCCAATGCTGGCGTGCCTGTTTTGCTTTATGATTTAAAAGCCCCAACACAGGTTATTGAGGCCATGAAACACTCTGGTTCAACAGGCGCTTTGATGCATGAAAGCCGTGGCGATCTTATTGAGGCGTTATCCTTAGAATCTGATATCGAGCGTTTAGGAGAAGTTGATTGGATATGCGAAGTTATCGTTGAAAATTTGGATATTAAGCGTGATTTATACGAAAAAATTGATGCGCATCGCCGCGCCCACAGCGTGATCTCATCCAACACTTCGACCATTCCGCTTGAACAGCTTATCAAAGGGCGCTCGCCAGCCTTCAAAGAGCATTTCCTCATCACGCATTTTTTCAACCCGCCGCGTTTTATGCGCTTACTGGAAATGGTGACAGGCACGCACACCAAAGACAGCGTGGGCGACATGATGAAAGAATTTTGTCAAAACGTGCTTGGCAAAGCCGTGGTGCCTTGTTTTGACAGCCCCGGTTTTATCGCCAATCGCATTGGCGTTTATTGGATGATGAATGGCTTGCACAAGGCGATTGAACACAATATTGAACCAAGTGCGGCCGATAAATATTTATCCAAGCATTACGGATTGCCTAAAACGGGATTATTCGGGTTGATGGATCTCATTGGATTGGATCTCATGCCCAAAATGGCCTCTAGCCTTGCGGATAACCTCCCTAAAAACGATGCGTTTCACGCTGTTGCTCACAGCCCCGCATTATTAAGTGCTATGATAAAAGCTGGATTTACGGGACGAAAAGGCAAAGGCGGGTTTACCCGCATGATCAAGGACGAAAACGGCAAAAAACAATTCTCAACCAGCGATCTTAACGCGCCGTTTGATCCTGACACATCATATAGCGATAACACGTCTCAATTTGGCGATGCCGAGGCATGGGGCAATCAGATTATGACGGATATGATTACTTATGCACGAGGGCTTATTGGCGAGGTTAGTGACTATAAGGATAATATCGATGCCGCTATGGTGTGGGGTTATAACTGGGCAAAAGGACCGTTTGCGATGGCGGGTGACACGATTAAATTACCGCGTCCCGATGACGCCATTTTGGTCTCTGATTTCAAAACCAATGTTATCAAAGAAAACGAACATGCGATGCTCACTGATATGAGTGACCGCGTGTCATTATTATCGTTCAAAACCAAAATGAATATTTTTGACACGGGCATTTTTGACTTGCTTGAATTTGCCATCACGCATGACCATGACGCGTTGGTGATTGCCACGGACGGCGACCATTTCTCAGCGGGCGCCAATATCGAACGCTTTTTAAATTTAGCCGAGACAAAGGATTGGGACGGGCTTTCCAACTTTGTCAAACGTGGTCAAGACGTCATGAAAGGCGTACGCCTTGCGCCCCTTCCCATCATCTCAGCTCTCAATGGCTATGTGATAGGCGGAGCGTGCGAACTCGCGCTCCATTCAGCCGCGCTCATTGCCCACAGCGAGACCAATATTGGCCTTGTTGAGCCACGTGTTGGCGTGGTGCCTGCATGGGGTGGCTGTGTTGAGGCGATGCGCCGTATGGGCGCGCCTGAGGCGCTAAAGACCATCCTCACTCAATGGACATCAGGTTCCGCATTAGAGGCTAAGATCAAAGGCTTTATGGGCAACACTGATCCCATCGTTATGAACCGCAATTTATTGTTATCACGTGCCAAAATGATTGCCTTGCGCACGGCGTTGCCTGAGAAACGTTTGTTCACACAAGCCACGACCCAAGACATACGTGTCATGAATGACTGGCTTAAAAATGCTGATTTGACGAGT
>JBBKXB010000077.1:0-30752 GCA_037969255.1 Bdellovibrionales bacterium
GATTAAATCAAACTATTGATAATAATAAATTTTATAAATCGAAAGAAATGAAATCATCTGTTTGGATGAACGTTCAAAACATGTTCACGCGCCACAAGTTTACGAACCAAGAGATTCAAACTTTGCATGGCATTTTGACCGCACTAGATAAAACTAATCACAAATCATAATGGCTGATAATTGACGTCCATAGGTATTTTCGCTTTGGTGTGTTGCGCGGCGGTAACTAAAGCAATCTGGTGACGTGTACGTGTCCACATCCACCGATGCGTACACCACATTTAAACTTTCTAATATTTGCATCACATAACCTTGTACATCAAATAAATATTTGCCGTTCTCAATATCATTTTTAAAATATGGGTATGTTGCGGGATCAGAATCGACAAACTCATCCATGAATTCTGCGCCCACTTGATAGGATTTTTGTTGTATACACGGCCCTATGGCTGCTTTTATGGCTACGGCATCATGCTCGCGCATCATCGCAACCGTGTTTTGAACGATACCTTTAAGAGCACCGCGTGCGCCCGCATGTGCCGCACCGATGATTGGCGTATCGTCCTTTTTTACACCAGAAAATAATATGGGCACGCAATCCGCCGTAACCACCCCAATGGCAAAACCTGCTTTATCAGTCACAAGCGCGTCCGCCTCTCCATCATTATCGTAATCATAACCGTTTGCAGTGCTGATAAAATGACAGTTTGACGTGTGCATTTGGTATGGGGTAACGAGTTCGGGCATAATGTCATCAAGAATGTCCATGCATATTTTTCGATTTATGTCACTGTTTGGAATATTACGCCCAACATCAATCGCGCCAAAAAACTTAGCCTTTATGGGCACTTCAAACCCCGCTCCCCATGTTTTGACATGGGTCATGATGGAAAAACCGCCTTGATATGAGACATCAGGTCTGGCGAGGATATAATGAGCACCTTAAACAATTCTCCCATTTGAGCAGGTGCAACAAGGCGCGTATAATCCTCGACTTGATCTAAATCCCGTGCGCGTATAAAACCGCCAAGACTGTTTAAAAAGAAGCCTTGCGAGATGAGTGGATGGATTGCACAACCCTCGTCTTCAGCCACTCGCGCAAGAGCGCTAAAATCAACATGTGAGGTTAAATCAGCCTGCCCCGGTCTTTCAAGAACGGGCACCGCCTTGTGATTGGATAATGCTTGGAGTGTGTCGCCCGCGCCCCACTCATGCGCCCCGTAATCAATAATGATGGCAAGACCATTATCTTTGACAAGCGATGCCACCTGTTTCATTTGAGTCGTACGCGCGTGGGAATATTCATAAATGTCACCCTCTTGCCCATCAAAAATGATAGACTTATCAGGTTGATTAGAGAGAGTGAAACTCAGTTGACCATCTTTTTGATCCACCATTCGTTTATACCAATATTCATCATTAAACACATATTGATCGGTTGATAATGCATCCATAAATTCGTTTAAAATCAATATATTAAAATCATTATTTAAAGCAATATATAAAGAATTTTCGTGCCATTTTTTTGGAAGATCAACATGTGAAATGGTTTGTTTTTGTATGTCAGTCAGTGATGGTGATGACTCAACCATGTGAAGTGATAACGCTTGTTCAAAATCAGGAAGCGTACGCGCCGTACGTACCAAATCTTTCATCAATGTGCCGCGCCCTGCACCATATTCAACCAAATTAACAACGTTCGGAGAATCCGCTTTTTGCCAGATATGCATGAAAAAGGCGCCGATAACTTCGCCAAATATTTGGCTTATTTCGGGCGATGTCACAAAATCGCCCTTTGCACCCAATGGATCACGGTTATCGTAGTAATGCGCGTTGCTGCGAGTCATGTATGATCCCACAGACATTGGGATATCGGCGATTAGGCTTTCTTTAAATGAGGCCATAACATCAACGCCAATCCGATTATGATCATTGGGATGCATAGTATTTGTCCCATCGTCATGCCAAACGCCAAAAATCCAACTTGCAGATCGGGCATACGCGTGAACTCAACCAAGAAACGAAATACGCCATACCCCGCTAAGAACGCGCCCGACACAAAACCTAGTTTTTCGGGGGCTTTGGTGTACCAAGACAGATATTGTAAAATGATAAACAGGATTAATCCTTCTGTTGCGGCCTCGTAAAGCTGACTTGGATGACGTGGCAGTGCGTCAATATGAGGAAACACCATAGAGAGCGGGTAATCACTTGTGGTTGGTCTGCCAACCAGCTCACCATTGATAAAATTAGCGATACGCCCGAAAAATAAGCCAATAGGCACAACGGCGCATATAGGATCGGCAAAAGCCACGGGTTTTATTTTGTGACGCCATGAAAATAAGAATATCGCCAAGATCACGCCTAACGCGCCGCCATGGAACGACATACCGCCTTGCCAGATCGCGAGTATTTCATCGGGATTATCCAAGTAATAGCCAGCGTTATAAAAGAATACGTATCCCAAGCGTCCGCCTAAAATAATACCCACAATCGCCCATGTGATGAAATCATCCACTTTATCACTCGATATATTGTGATGTTTAAAAGGCCCTTTGACGAGCCGGCGAAGCACCCACCAGCCTAAGCCAATACCCGCGAGGTATGCCAACGCGTACCAACGCACGATAAAAATGCCAGCGATATCAAAAGCAACGGGATCAATTTGTGGAAATTCTAACATGGCATGACGCTAGCACACAGTTCGACAAGTTAAAATAAAGCTTTGCCAGCCTTCCACAAAATTGATAAATTAATTTCATGAAAAATCCTTTACTTGATGACGCAATGCATATGTTTAACGCTGGGGTTGGCTTTATGAGCGATCTCAAAGAACAAATCATGCAAGATTTAAAAGAACGCATGGATGAAAAAATTGATGATATGCAACTCGTCAAGCGTGCGGATGTGGATCGTCTTGAAAAGCAAGTGAGCGAATTGCGCGACGAAATCGCTAAACTTAAGAAAGCTAAATGAGCGATATTATCCTGCTCGGTGCAGGAAATTTAGGGTGCGCGTTATTAAAAGGATGGATTACGTCCGATAATTTCGATCAATCCATAAAAGTTATCACCAAATCTGGTATTGCCAGAGATCAAAGTCTCGCGAATAATCCGCGCCTCACCTTCACAAATACTATGCCAAATGCGTTATCTAACGAGACCATCGTGATCATTGCCGTCAAACCGTGCATGATTAGTGATGCCTTTGCGCCATTTGCAAACCTTAATTCTAAACGCGTTGTGAGTGTCGCCGCTGGTGTTTCAATGGAATCCTTGCAATCAATAGCGCCGAGCACACAGATAACACGCGCAATGCCGACCATTGCCGCCGCAACACATCAATCATGTACCGCGCTTTTGAATGCGGACGCTAATATCACATCCCTTTTTGATAGACTTGGAAAAACCGTAAAGGTTGAAAATGATCATCAAATTGATGTCGCCACCATGCTTGGGGCAAGCGGCGCAGGATTTTTATACCATATCTATCAATCTATGATGGATGAGGCGGTAGCCAAAGGGTTATCGCATGAAAACGCGCAATCAATACTGATGTCTTTAATTAAAGGATGTGCCGATACGCATGACTTTCAAAGCGTCATAGCCACCATTTCCACAAAAGGCGGGACGACAGGAGCCATGATTAATGCGGGTGATAGAGATCTTAAAAAAGCGCTTACATCTGCTTTTGATGAAGGTATTAAACGCGCACAAAACTTAGATAAAGCATTTAAAAGTCAAAACTTAAGCTGATTTTTTCTTCTTACGTCCTGTTTTAGAACCCAAACCAATTTCTTTGGCCAACCTTGAGCGTTTTTTCGCATAGCTTGGCGCGGTCATCGGATAATCCGAGGCTAACCCCCAGCGGGCGCGGTACTCATCAGGGCTAAGATTATAATGCGTGTTCAAATGGCGTTTCAGCATCTTAAGTTTTTTGCCATCTTCAAGACAGATCAGATAGTCATCCGTTATTGATTTTTTGATCGGCACAGCAGGCTCTGTATTAAGAGCCCGTGATGATGGATCCTGATTGGCAAGATCACTTAACGTGCCATGCACTTTTTTGATCGTTTCACAAAGATCCTCAGCGCTAAAATTATCACGCTCTTCCGAATAGGCTGCAATTATTTCAGCCGTTAATGTTAATAAATCTGTTTTATTGACGCTATCGCTCATGACTACACACTCCGTTTTCTTATTACTTGGTTTTTATTTAGCGTCCTCTTTCGATTTGTAAAGCCCTTGATGCTCAAATTTTTGCGGCGATAACGTCACATCAGGCGGTCGTAAATATAAAGGGTGCGCTGTGCTTGAGTTGTAGCCATTTTTGGGAACAGTAACGGCGTTTATTAACTTAAGTAAATCTACGTCATTATAAGACGTTTCAAATCCAGCCTTTTGCGCCCCATTCCCGCATATGACATGGTCTTTTATCACTGTTTTAATGGCCTCATCACTCATTTCTTCGAACTCAGAAAATGCATCTTCACCTGCTTTTTTAAACGCCACCGCGTATTCTTTACGTCGTGTATCAAGAATAAGCGCGAGATCATTGCTTTTATCCATTGTTTTGGCAAAGGCATCATCCGTCGCAATTCCAATCACAGGTATATTAAGAGAGAAACCCAAAGCGTGCGCCGATGAGAGTGCCACACGAAGCCCTGTGAATGAGCCTGGCCCTGTGAGACAAACCATAGCGGTTAAGTCCTCGTACAGCTTTCCCGCTTGCGTAATCACATTTTCTATTTGATGTGGTAACATTTCGGCCTGATCACGCGTTTCAGCGTACTCCATAAACTCGCCATGACACGCTAGACGCGTTCTTGATGTCAACATATCAATGGCAAGGATAGACATAGTTTACGCCTCGACAGCGCGCACTTCGGTGACCTCAGGGATGAAATGTTTGAGCATGTTTTCAATACCCACTTTGAGCGTGGCTGTGGATGATGGACACCCGCTACATGCGCCACGCATTTCAAGCCATACAACGCCTGTTTTTTCTTCAAAATCGTGGAAAATAATATCACCTCCGTCTTGCGCCACCGCTGGACGCACACGCGTTTCAAGCAAGTCTTTAATCTCCACAACGATTTGTTTGGCATCACCTTCAAATTCTTTATCAGGGTTGGCTTGTTTATCCTCTTTGACATCGTTCAAGATAGGTATGCCTGCAGAGTAATGTTCAAGCAAAGCTCCTAAAACGGCAGGACGCACCAAAGCCCACGGTTTATCATCGCTTTTACTCACAGAGATAAAATTCGAGCCTAAGAACACACGTGTCACACCCAAGATTTTAAGCAAGCGCACGCCAAGAGGTGAAAATTTTTCGGCCTCATTAACGCTTTCAAATTGCCATGCGCGGTCAGGGCTCACGGGCTGATCTGGTAAAAATTTCAACGTATTTGGGTTTGGCGTGTCTTCGGTTTGTATTTGCATGGTTTATATTTAGCCTATGAACGCATCAACGGCAATGGCTATACCTAAACCCAGAATAAAGAATCCGAATATTAGGCGATAAAGAGGGCCTTGAATGAATTGCAGTAGTAAAAGACCTATACGTGCGCCAAAGAAGCCGCCCACCACGATGAGGCCAGCCAGCAAAAAATCCACCGTGTGATGATAAAATATATGCACCGTTGAGGACACAAACGACGTGCCAATAATAAAGGCAAGCGATGTCCCCGCGGCAATTTTACCATCAAGTGAAAACAAATACATCATAGCGGGCACTAAGAAGAAACCACCGCCCACACCCATGAGCGAGCTGAGAAAACCCGCCACCAAACCAAGACCAAATATAATCAAAAAAGAAACCGTGATATTGGCTTTGGTGAATTTAATTTGAAACGGCAAATGCGCGAGCTTATCAATGATGCTGTTACGTTTATCCTCGGCCTGTTTGTTATGAATGATTTGCAAGAAACTCTCGACAAACATTGATCCTCCAATACCCGTCATAAGCACGACATACAGACCTTTGATCACCATTTGTAAGGCGTCAAACTGTTTTAAATATCCGTACAAAATATTACCCAATAGCAATGCTGTGAGTCCGCCCGTGAGCATCACCAAAGCAAATTTCAAATCCACAGTGCCTTTTTTCATGTGCCCGCGCACAGATACGATTCCCGTTAGACATTGTGCGGGGGCTTGCGTCCCAACAGCTACAGTTGGTGGTACGCCTGCAAAAATAAGCAATGGAACAGCCACAACACCACCGCCAATGCCAAATATTGAGGATAAGACACCCATAAGCAGCCCGATGGCCACAGGGGTAAAAAGAGGCATTTCATTAAGCAGGTCAAATGGCATGATAGGTGCGCCGATTATGTGGGATTTTTCATCCCTTCGGCAACCCGTGTCATCATCAAAGATGGGTTATTTTCGAAAAAATATGAAATATTTTCACGTGTCTCATATAAAAAATCTGGTAACCAGTCATTGAGCTCCTGTTTCGTGAAATTTGAGAGTACATAGTTGGTCACCTGATGTTTTAAACCAGGGTGGCCAATACCACATCTTAAACGCCAATAATTTGTATCGGGCAAATGGGAATCGAGTGATTTAATACCATTGTGCCCTCCTGTGCCGCCGCCTTGCTTGATTTTGAATTGCGCGGGCGCGAGATCAAGCTCGTCATAAATGACGGCGATTCTATCCGTTGGGATTTTATAAAACTTGGCAAGCTTACCCACCGCCTCACCAGAATCATTCATGTATGTGAGTGGTTTAACGAGCAAAATACGTTTATCAGCAATCGTAATTTCGGCGATATGCGCTTTGGATTTTGATTTGAATTTTGCATTATCGTCAGCAATCGAGTCGATTACCATAAATCCGATATTGTGGCGGTTGAGGGCATACTCGCTCCCTGGGTTACCAAGCCCCACCAACATCCAATCATATGCCATTATATTGTGTCCGTTTCCATGTCTTTATAGTGTGCATAAAAAAACGGCGCTTATGCAAGCACCGCTTTTCAAAATCATTCAATTTATAAAGCTTATTCGGCTTTATCGCCTTCTTTGGCTTCGCCTTCGGCATCATCGCCGTCGCTACCGTGTTCAGATGGAACATCACCAGCGGCATCAACTTCACCTTCAAGCTCTTCTGGCTCTGGTTCAGCAATAATGCGCGGTAGATCAACACTAAACAGGTTAAGACCTTTTGCATTTTGACCAAGGTTCGTACGCTCTGGCAATTTAAGATCGTCAGAATAAACGGTTGTACCAAGTTCAGCTTTAGACAGATCAAAAGTAATTTCATCTGGGATCAATGTGGCGCGGCACTCAATCATAACTTCGTGTGTGGCGAAACTTACAACACCCCCCGCAAGTTCAGCAGGAGATCCTTCGAAATTAGTAACGTGAATCGGCACAGGAACTGTCACGCGGGTTTTCTCTGTCACACGCAAGAAATCTACATGTTCAACCACGTCCGTTACAGGGTGAAGCGCGACATCGCGTGCGATCACTTTTTGTTCTTTATCATCAACTTTTAAATTACAAATATTGGTCATCATGTGACCTTTATAATATTCAAGGTTGATATCTTTGCTATCAAGGGAAATTATAGCAGGTTGTGCTTCACCGCCGTATATAACAGCAGGTACGCGGCCTTCACGGCGTAGTGTACGAGCAACCCCTTTGCCGGCTCGTTCGCGCGTCTTGGCATTCATTTTAAATAGTGACATGGGTCAAAATCTTTCTTTTCATTGGTTTTTTACATTCGCGCCTCGACCTCCAGGGGTGTCGCTTGGCGTGAACCTTGTGTTTAAGCAGAAATTATGGAGCAGCGCAAGGAAATTTAAACCAAAACCTATAGCCTAGGAACGGATTGTTCCGCACGTGGAGGATATTTTTCGATTTCATGCGCGGGCAGAGCATTACTGAGCAATGCTGCCAGACCTAATAATCCTAAAGAAACTGATATAATTGTCCCCTTAATTAATAAACCGCTTGATGGAGTACTTGTATTTTTTGGTAATGCATTCTGTGCAAAATGAGCGGTGCTTGAACCGCCGATGTTAATAGGACCAAATCTATCAATATCACCAAAATTACTGCTTGTTGGCCCACTTGAATCGCGCATGGTTATTTCTCCTTAGTATTAATAGCAAAAATAATATTAAGGAGAAGTTTATCTCTATGTCAGTAGATTAAACAAATAAATCAGAAATAGAGCGTTCTTCATGGATACGCGTGCAGGCCTCGGCCAATAATGTACTAACATCCAAAATATCGATTTTATCACACAAACGCACGGATTCTGGTTGTTCGATTGTGTTGGTGATCACCAATCGTGTGAGCGCTGAATTTTGAACCTTTGCGACTGCCCCGCCCGTTAATACACCGTGGACAATATAGGCAGACACTGATTTTGCGCCTTGATCCATGATGGCTTGAGCGCCATTACATAATGTGCCGCCACTATCAATAATGTCATCAACAATAATACACGCTTTGCCTTTGACATCGCCAATCACATTCATGACTTCTGATACACCTGCTTTTTCGCGGCGTTTATCAATAATGGCTAGATCACAATTGAGCATTTTTGCAAAGGCTCTGGCGCGACCAACCCCACCCACATCAGGCGAGACAACGATTAAATTGTCCATGTCTTCTTTGTGTTGGATGGCGGGTATAATAACGGGTGAGACAACCAAGTCATCAAGGGGAATATCAAAGAACCCTTGGATTTGTTTGGCGTGCAATTCCATTGTTAATACGCGGTCTGCACCAGCGGCTGTGATTAAATTGGCGACCAGTTTGGCTGTGATGGGTGTACGCCCCGATGTTTTACGATCTTGGCGCGCATATCCAAAATATGGGATCACACATGTGACACGGGCGGCAGAAGCTCTGCGCACAGCATCAATCATAATGAGTAATTCCATGAGGTTATCATTGGCGGGATAAGAAGACGATTGAAGAAGAAATACATCTTCACCGCGAATATTTTCCAAAAGCTCGACAAAAATTTCATCATCGGCAAAACGGCGGCAGGAACTAGCGGCAAGTGGGATTCTCAAATCATGCGCCACGCCTTGGGCAAGACTTCGATTGCTGTTACCTGTGATCAACTTCATGATATTTATATGTCACAAGTGGATAGAATTATGCAAGCACTTGATACAATTTTCGTTTAATCCTATACACAGGTTACCGTTTTTAATCATATATATATCAAAGGACCTATATCCATGTTGTTTATCTCTGAAGCCCTTGCTCAAACTGCCGACGCCGCGCCTGCCGCTGCGGGTGGTTCAGCCATTTTTAATATTGGCTTTGTGCTATTATTGTTCGTATTTTTCTATTTGCTTATGGTGCGCCCTCAGCAAAAACGTATGAAAGAGCAACAAGGCATGCTCGATGCCCTATCCAAAGGTGACAAAGTTATCACCAATGGCGGCTTGATCGGTAAAATCACCAAAGTGAACGACCAAGACGTTGAAATGGAAATCGCAACAGGCGTTAAAGTGAGCGTGCTTCGTTACTCTGTTTATAAAAAATATGACGAGAGCGAATTTGCCGCGAAAAAAGATGCCCCTAAAAAAGACACCACCAAAAAGTAAGATATAAAGATCATGTTACGCGTCAATCGCTGGGCGGCAATCACTACATTTGCTATTGTGTTATGGGCTTTGCTCATGGCTTTACCATTATTATTGCCACAAAATACGCGTGATAATATTGCCTCTGTTGTGCCATTTTTCCCCTCACAAGGTGTTAAGCTTGGTCTTGATCTCCAAGGCGGAGCGCATTTGCTCCTTGAGGCTGATATGGATACGGCGCTCAATGATCGCCTTAACTCTGATCTAGATGCTATTCGTGCCGATCTTCGTAAAGAAAAAATCCGCTATCAAAATTTACGCGTTGATAAAGCGGATAAAACGATCACCTTCCGCCTGCGAGATGGTGATGGCGATGAAAAACCTGTCAAACAGATTGTCCGCAATTTAGGCGTGAATATGGATTACACGGTTGATAACGGTATTTATAAAATCTTTTTGACCGATCAAGCGACCAAAGCGCTCGCACGCCAAGTGATTGAACAATCCATTGAAATTATTCGCCGCCGTGTTGATAGCACAGGGACAAACGAACCTGTGATCCAAGCGCAAGGCAATAACCGCGTGCTCGTGCAACTCCCTGGTGTGAGTGATCCAACGCGCATGAAAGAAATTCTTGGTACGACAGCCAAAATGAGTTTCCATTTATTGGACGATGGCGCAACGGCGCTTACGCTTCCCTTCCTAGATGATCCTGAGAATAAACTATCGATCACGCGCCGTCCTTTATTAACAGGGGAACGCCTTGTGGACGCTGCGGCGACTTATGATCAAACTGGTCCTGCCGTGTCTTTCCGTTTTGACGCTGTGGGATCACGCAAATTTTGTGAAATTTCAACCGAAAACACAGGTCGTCCTTTCGCAATTGTTTTGGACAATGAAATCATAAGCGCCCCCAACATTCGCGAGCCTATATGTGGTGGGTCTGGTGTTATTAATGGTGGGTTTAGCGTATCAGAGGCCAATGATTTGGCCATTTTATTACGCGCTGGTGCCCTTCCTGCGCCACTTAATATTATCGAAGAACGCACCATTGGCCCGTCACTTGGATCTGACTCAATTGTCAGCGGTGTGAAGGCTGGATATGTCGCGATGATTTTGGTAATCCTGTTTCTCATACCCACCTATTTCTATTTTGGATTAATATCCTCTGCGGCGCTTTTAATTAACGTAGCGATGATCTTTGCGCTCACGATGACATTTAGTGCCACACTTACGCTTCCTGGTATTGCGGGGATCATTCTTACGATTGGTATGGCGGTTGATGCGAACGTGCTTATATTTGAGCGTATCCGCGAGGAGCTCCAGCTCGGAAAATCTGTCAATGCGGCTGTCGATGTTGGTTTCGCCCGTGCGAAATCGGCGATTTTTGATGCTAATATCACAACACTTGTAGCCTCTCTCATTATGTTTTCACTTGGCGCTGGTCCCATTAAAGGCTTTGCCGTGACATTGTCATTTGGGATTATCACCACGATATTCTCAGCCACATTCATCACCAAATATTTGATCATTTTTTATCTGAAAAAATTCAAACCAAAAGAATTGGATTTGTAACATCATGGCTTTTAAACCCCTTCGCCTCGTTCCCGATAACACGCGCATTCCATTCGTCAAAGTTCATAAAATTGGTATGGCGTTCACATTAATAGTGACCATTATTGCGCTTGGCGCATTGTTCACGCGTGGGCTTAATTTCGGTGTGGACTTTACAGGCGGAATGATCGTTGAGCTACGCCTTAATGAGGATGCCAACCTACCTGCATTGCGCAAAGATTTTGCCGCCGCTGGGTTTGACAATATATCCATCCAAGAATTTGGCGCGCCAACTGATTTGCTCCTAAGACTACCAGAGGATCAATCTCCCACTGATCCCATTGAACAATCTGCCCTCATAAATGAATTAATATCCGTCACAGGTGAAGGCACGGAAAAGCGCCGCGTTGAATTTGTCGGCCCTCAAGTGGGCGGGGAACTCATCGTTAATTCAGCCATCGCCCTTGGCCTCGCGATTCTAGGCATTATGGGCTATGTGTGGTTCAGGTTTGAACGTCCTTATGCGATTGGGTGCGTGCTCACGCTTTTGCACGATGCGATTGCGGTTCTTGGTCTCTTTGCGATCACGGGCATTGAATTTAACCTCACATCCGTAGCCGCCGTGCTTATGATCCTTGGTTATTCCGTGAACGATACAGTCGTGATTTACGATTACATCCGCGAATATCGCCGCAAGTTCAAAAAAATGAGCTGGGAAGAATTGATTGATATTTCTCTTAACCAAACATTGTCGCGTACCGTGATGACGGGTCTTACAACCCTGCTTGCGCTTGGTGCATTGGCCATGTTTGGCGGTGATGTGATCCGCGGTTTCACCGTTGCCATCTTGGCGGGCGTTGTGATCGGAACTTATTCATCGCTTTTTGTGTCCGCGCCATTCTTATTGTACGTGAAACCTGACGATCACACCAAAGTGAAAACAAAAACCACTGACACTGTCTAATGGACATTACGCCTCTTATTAATGCGAATACACCTATCATCCAAAGTTATAAAAATGGCGTGTTTAAAATATCAAATGAAATTTATAGCACTGATGTGATGATTAGCCATGACGGTGTTGCCAAATGGGACGGGTCATATGATGACCTACCCGCTCATGATGTTTTGATCGTTGGCACGGGCAAAACGCAAATATTCCCAGACGCCAAAACCCGCACACAAATTCCAATGGAGGCTATGGCCACAGACGCCGCTTGTCGCACTTATAATGTCCTCATTAGCGATGGCAGGCGCGTTCTAGCGTGTCTGAAACGCGTGCTCTGACCACTGGTAAATTTTTACTCATATGGGTAAGTACCCATTTTTCAAAAAACGTTTGCGTGAGCAATAACCCATTTTTTATATCTTCAAAATCCAAATCCCCATCCCGCACAGGGCGCAAGAAAGATGGCAATTTTAACAAACGCTCTTTATAGGGTTCGCCCGCCTCCGCGCTCACAGCCCTGCCAGATTTTGGCGACACATATATCAAATCATCGCTTGTTTTGGTTTGCGCACATTCCGATAAATCCAGCCCATACCCGAGCGCTTTAAGGAGCATAATTTCCCACATCACATAAGTCGCGCCCAGCACAAGCGGTTCATCATTATGAATGAGTTGTTCCAAAAAATTGGCGCTCGCATCATACAAATCAATGTGCGGTTCACGCTCTGGTAACAGGCTGTCACACATCGCGCACAGGCTTTGAAGCAGGATCAATTTTGATGCATTATTCATCACAAGCGGGGCAATCGCTTTGTCTAAATAAATCTCTTTATATAGCCCGAGCATATCGGACACGCGTGCTTCCCAATGCACACGCCCTAATGCACCAGCATCCAAATCTCTAATGGCTGATTTATAAGCAAAGCCCGCATGACGGCCTTGATCACGTGTGAAGGCAGAGATCACAACACCTTTATCCATGTGCGGTCTCAACGATAAAACAATCGCATCAGAATCGAAATATTCCATGAGTAAGAGTTTAGAGGATTTTAGAAATAATTACCAAGTGCGCACGGGGCCGGTGTCGATATGGAGGAAGTCTGAGCGTTTGTAATGGCTCACACCGCCCGCTTTGAGATCAAGTGCAATCTTTGACAATGCCTTGGTGGATATATCAGCCACGCGCAGATCAATCGCTTGGCCTTTTGTATGGTAGCTATTTTTGGCCACGCCTTCACCTGCACGGCGGAGCATTTCATTGGTTTTAGGGGAGCGAAAGGCCGAGATAATTTCATAGGGCGCGTTGCCACCTTTGTAGCGAACGCCATCTTGGAGATGAAACAAAATGTCCATGAGCGCAGGATCCATACTCGCTACATCATTGGTTCGAAAATCACGAAGTACGCGGTTTATTTCTTTGATAGACGCGCCAATATATTGATCACCAGAACGATATAAACCTTCAAAGCTTTCACCCGTGCGTTGTGAGAAAAACGAAATATAACGATCTTTTGATTTGGCGCGTGCTGGGGCAAGTAAAGAGGAGACATTGATGGTGCTTGCAAGGGCTGGTGTGGCCAAAGTTGTTATGGCGGCCGCGCCCGTTAATGTTAAAAATTTACGCTTTGTTTTGTCCATGGACTCCCCTTTTAATGTCACTTAATGACTCTATAAACGAATCACTTATGCATCACCATTGTGAATCGCGAGGGAATCGGCTGTCAAGTTAGGATTGGTACGCTCTAAATACCATCACCATGAATATCATCAATCACGCCGTGATCGTGATCTAACGTGCCATCTTTCATATCATCGGAAAATGATTGACGGCGCGTGTCATATATTTTTTGGCGCGCGAAATCAAGCGCTTTGCGGAAACGAATGGGATCGGCGATTTCAGGAAGTGTAATATTACCCACCCCCACGCCGTGGACTATGACGCGACCAAAGTTAAAGATACGCCCAAAAAATCCTTGCCATACATTCACGGACTCGAGGCGATCAAGTTTAAGCTCGCCCACATAACGCGCGATAAACCCGCGTTTATAAATCATACGGTTGGTGGTCACGCATATTTCTGTCGAATATTTAATGATGATACGCATTACAAACGTGTATACACCCCACAATAAACACAAGGCAGCCATTAATTTAACACCCCAATGCAACCCAATAATCACATTGAACAATCCGCCATAATGGGTGATTACTTTATCAAATGCCGCGGCTTTGGTTTCTGCTGTCACATCGGGGAACGCTCGTTTGACATCCCATCCTAGTGAGATTTGCGCCGCCCCAAACATGATGCTCATGCTCAAAAACACACCAAACATGAGATAAAACCAAGACATCGCATCGTAAAACCAATGGAAATTTGCGATATGCACTATTTTTTCATTTGGGTTCAGCGCTTCACGCACATAATCCAGTGAGCTAAAAGAGCGTCCTTTACGTTTTGCCATTTTATTCGTCCCCTAAACAGATTCCAATTGCCCGCGCTGATTTAACAAGTGCGCCTTGCGGGTCAACTTGTTGATAATCAGCCACGGCTTCTTCAATTGGTACATTAATCACGTTACGCGCATGCCAAGCGACCATGCGCCCTACTTTACCTTTTGCAATCAAACGCACCGCTTCTGTGCCAAAGGCTGTTGCAATCATACGATCTCGGTGTGATGGCGCGGCGCCGCGTTGAACATGTCCCAAAACGGTCACCCGCGTTTCAATGCCCGTGCGCTCAAATATTTGATTGGCGACGTAACCACCTACCCCGCCATACCGTTTTTGACCATCAGCATGTTTAACCATCATCGCATCACCGCCCGTGGTTTTGAGCGCTTCTGAGACTACGATTAAGGCGTAATTACGCCCGCCATCTTTAATTTTTTGAATATGGGCTACAACTTTTTCAATATCATAGGGAATTTCGGGGATCAAAATAACATCCGCACCGCCCGCCAAACCAGCCACGAGTGCGATATGACCTGCATCTCTGCCCATCACCTCTAATAACATAGCGCGGTCATGTGAGGCCGCCGTGGGTTGCAAACGATCAAGCGCTTCTGTGGCAACCTGTACCGCCGTATCAAATCCAATACAGCTTTCGGTCAAAGCCACGTCATTATCAATCGTTTTGGGAATACCGATAAATCCAATATTACGTTTTTTCATCATGCGATGAAGAATGTCCAATGACCCGTCTCCGCCTATACCAATAAGCGCATCAATATTGAGGCTTTCCAAGTTATCAAGGATTTCATCGGTGCGGTCTTTAAGCGTGCCATCTTCCATTGGATACGCGAATGGATCGCCTTTATTAGTCGTGCCCAATAATGTGCCACCCATACGGAGCACCGTATTCGTCCAATTTTCTGGCTTTAATTCTTTGACACGCGGTGGATGGGATAATAGACCGTGCGTGCCGTCCTCAATGCCTATCACTTTCCAACCCAAACGAGTGGCGCTATGTACGACTGCGCGAATGGCCGCATTTAATCCCGCACAATCGCCACCACTTGTAAGAATCCCAATTGTCTTGCTCATAATCATATTTAATCACGCGGGGCTAGGTGTGTCTAGCGTTGCTATCGATCTGTTACAATCGTCACGTGACCCATCTTGCGCCCTTGCTTAATCTCGGCTTTGCCGTAATTGTGAATATGCGCGTTTGGATTGTTTGAATATTGATCCAAATTACCAATATCACTCCCAATTAAATTAATCATTTTGGCGTTGCTATGACGTTGTGTTAATCCAAGTTTTAACCCGCACACGGCGCGCACTTGTTGTTCAAATTGGGAACACGCGCACGCATCAATTGTCCAATGACCACTATTATGAGGACGCGGTGCCATTTCATTGGCGATCAATTGTCCGTCTTTCGTGACAAATAATTCAAGCGCCAACACACCAACAAATTCTTCTCCCGCGATTAATTGTTTGGCGAGTTTAATCGCCTCAATTTGATGACCGCTCGCAGGGACAGTTGTTGTATCCAATATTCCATTTTTATGAACGTTCTCCCCAACATCATAACAATCCACATTGCCGTGTTGATCCGCGCAAATAATAACAGATAATTCTCGTGCCAATTCAATTTTATCTTCAATGATAAGATCAACATCAGGTAGATTGCTCGGATATATCTCGCCCGCTTTGACAACCCATTGACCTTTGCCATCATACCCACCGCGACAGGTTTTTATAATCACATCTTTTGGTGATGTTTGTCCGCGCATGGATGCGTCCCATTTTTTAAAATCCGCAACAGGTATATTTTTACTTTGAATAAATTCTTTTTCAACCATGCGATCTTGCGCGCGTTCAAGCCATTGCGGTTGCGGGTAAACAGCTTTTAAAGTTTGCAAAAATTTGGCGGCGCTTACTGGTACATTTTCAAATTCATAGCTAATCGCATCAACATGCCCAGCAAATTCTTTTAATGCATTTTCATCGTCATAAGCACCAACATAAGATTTTTTGCACACTTGATTGGCGGGTCCTTGATCATCGGGCGCATAAATATAGACATCAATTTCTAATTTTCTGGCGGCAATGACGGCCATTTGCCCCAATTGTCCGTTACCTAAAATTCCTAATATCATTTATTTTGGAGAGTCTGCGACAGAGGCCGTTTGTTTAGCGCGCCAGTCTTGCAAAAGCTTTGAAAGAACTTCATCTCCAAGCGCAACAATTGATGCCGCTAATATGCCTGCATTTTTTGCCCCCGCGCCACCAATCGCTAATGTCCCCACAGGAACACCCGCTGGCATTTGAGCTATGGACAATAAGCTATCCATACCTTTTAGAGCTTTGCTTTTGACAGGGACACCAAGGACGGGAAGATGCGTTAAGCTCGCCACCATGCCTGGTAAATGGGCCGCACCGCCTGCGCCAGCAATGATGACTTTAAAGCCATCGCTCGCCGCGCTTTTGGCAAAATCAAACATTCGGTCAGGTGTGCGGTGAGCCGATACAATTTTGGTTTCATAAGAGACGTTTAATTCATCCAAAACGTCACAAGCGTGTTTCATAGTATCCCAATCGGATTGTGACCCCATGATGATGGCAATATCTTTACTCATAAGGTTTTTATAATGGAATTAGCGCTGATTGACTAGGCTATAATATCAGGAAGAAGATCAGATTCGAGTTTTTGGATCATATCTTTAAGGATTAATTTACGTTTTTTAAAACGCTGTAATTGTACGAAATCTACTGGTAAAGAGCGCATCATAGCTTCTGCCGCCGCGTCCAAATCGCGATGCTCTTGGCGCAGTGTTTCTAATTTTTCTTGTAAAATATCGTTTTCTATCATGACAGAACCCCTAAACTACCACTATTATACTTAAAAATCAAAAGTAATTCATAAGGAATAGATAAAATTTATGACAAAATCAGCGAGTAATAGAGTAGAATCCGACAGCTTTGGTAAACTAGATGTCCCTAGCGATAAATATTACGGCGCACAAACCGCACGCTCTTTGATGAATTTTAAAATTGGTACAGAAACAATGCCTTTGCCCCTCGTCCATGCGTTTGGCATTTTAAAACAAGCCGCCGCGCAAACCAATATGGATTTGGACGTTTTAGATAAAATACTCGGCGATGCGATTGTTAAAGCCGCGGGCGAAGTTATAGACGGCACAATGGATGATAATTTTCCATTGGTGGTCTGGCAAACTGGCTCTGGCACACAAACAAATATGAACAGCAATGAAGTGATTTCCAACCGCGCGATTGAAATATTGGGCGGTGAAATGGGATCAAAAAAACCTGTGCACCCCAATGATCATGTGAATATGGGGCAATCATCAAATGATAGTTTCCCCACTGCCATGCACATCGCCACCGCGCGCGAGGTGAATGATTTATTGCTACCTGCGCTTGAAAAAATCCATAAATCTCTTGATAACAAAGCCAAAGAGTTCAGCGATATTGTAAAAATTGGTCGCACGCACCTCCAAGACGCAACCCCTCTTACCTTGGGTCAAGAATTTTCAGGCTATGCACACCAAATCAAGCAATCCATTCGCCGTGTTAAAAATGCACTACCCGCGATTTACGAACTCGCGCAAGGCGGCACGGCTGTGGGCACAGGCATAAATTCCAAAAAAGGATTTGCGGAAGGATTTGCCACCAAGGTTGCAACCATCACGTCACTACCTTTTGTCACCGCGCCTAATAAATTTGAAGCACTCGCCACGCATGATGCCATGGTTGAAATGTCTGGCGCGCTCAATAGCATTGCCGTGTCATTGATGAAAATTGCCAATGATATACGCCTCCTTGGATCGGGGCCTCGTTGCGGGATCGGTGAATTATCCCTCCCTGAAAACGAGCCTGGATCATCCATCATGCCTGGTAAGGTTAACCCAACGCAGTGCGAAGCACTTACGATGGTGTGCGCCCAAGTCATGGGCAATAATGTCGCCGTATCGGTAGGTGGTTCAAACGGTCATTTTGAACTCAACGTGTTCAAGCCCGTCATTGTGTATAATGTGTTGCAATCCATATGTATACTTGGTGATGGCATGAATAGTTTTGTGGATAACTGTGTGGATGGTATCAAAGCCAACCACGATGCCATCGAAAAGATCATGAACAACTCATTGATGCTCGTGACCGCACTCAACCCACATATCGGTTATGATAAAGCGGCCAAAATTGCCAAAAAAGCTCATCAAGAAGGCACGACATTAAAAGAAGCGGGTATCGCGCTCGGGCTTTTAACGAGCGAGCAATTTGATGAATGGATTGTACCCGCCGAGATGGTAAAACCTAGGGATTAAAATTATAAAATAAATCTATAGCTTGACCACCATAATAATTAGCGATAATGATATTGTTATGAATTATAGAAACAACAGTGGCTTTTCGTTCTTATGTATCCAAATGATTTTAGCGGAAGTTCTTCCAAACCCTATGTCAGCCTTCACACGATCAATATTGTTGGGCCAGACAAAAACACATCCAAAATCTGTTTGCGAAAGTCTAGAATTAGATGGCAATTTAAATGGAAACATTCTTCCCGTCTCTGCGAAACGTGTAAAAAATTACCGCGCGCAATCATTCCCTTTTTAAGTACCCATTAATTTTTTAACGCATCACTCTACTCGGGCGCAGGAGTTGTTTCTTGAGGTGCCTCTGATTCTGGTGCAGGCGTTGATTCAGTAGCAGGGTCTGGCAATATCAACAATGTTGGTTCACCGCTATCTGGTGTTGGCGCAGGCGCATTATAAACGGCTGGTGTCGTTGTTGGCGCTGGCGCAGGAGCCGCTGTTGTCGCTGCAGGCGTGGTCACTTTAGGCGTTGTAACTTCGGGTGTGATGGGCACAACTTTCTCTGGTGTTTTCGATCCGCCCAAAAATGGTGCTAGGAAATCTTTTACGCCTTCGGGTGCATTTTTCTCAATAAATTGTGAGGCTTTGTCTTGTATCTTGGCTGTGATCGCCGATGAATCTGTTTTCGTTTTAGGATTATCAAGAGACCCTGTCGTGTTGATTTGAACCGCATCTATACGGCGACCTTCAGCTGTATTAACCACCACATTATTGGGCACGTTGAGCGTCCAACTTAGGAAATCAACAGTGCCTTTCGTGATCACGCTTAAGCGCTCGCTTTTGAGCGGTGTTTCGGGCCATGTCAACACACCGTTTTTAATGGTGAGGGGAAGGCTCGCATTTTCAAAACGTGATTTGCCTTCACGGAAGTTTGTAGCGGTCAATCCAAGAGCACCAGTGTAGTCATTTTCTTCAATGGCATTCACAGCGTTCACAATCGCGTCCACATTGATCCCGTAAATGATCAAAGAATTGATATCGAGCTTGCTTGTGCCATTGCCATTAAAGTTAGACACAAAATCATAAGGGCTTTTGCCAGAGGAAGTTAAACCAAGATCAAGATTTGTTGTGCCTTCAGCAACTTTGCCTGTTTTGGCAACGGTGCGGAGCAATGGATCGAGTTGAACATTGCCAGCTTTTAGATCGGAGGTGATATTTAAAACACCGTCTGCGTTTGATTGCACGCCAACTTTGCCTGCCAATGTTCCGCCCAATAAACCAGCCGCAATATCTGTGATATTCAAGTTCCCGCCATTCATTTTAATTTTGAATGATGGTTTGGAAAGCGTCCAATCACCCGTTGTCAATTGACCAGTACTGAGCGCTAAATCAAGTGCCACAGAGCGCATCCAAGACACATCAATCGGATCTTTTGACCAACGGCTAGACCCGCCAGCTTGTGCCAATACACGGATGTCTTTGTATGGATCGTTCACAGCAGATGTTTTGGTTTCTTTAGCACCAAACCATTTATCAACATCAATCGTACCTACATTAAGCGCGCCTGAAACCGCGGCCACATCACCTGTTTTAATTTTAAGATTACCCGTCAATGTCGTACCCGCAATTTTAGCGTTCAAGTCTTTCACGAGGAAACTACCGTCATCTTGGGGGATATACCCCGCCTCAATATTCACAGGATTGTTAAATGCCGTGCCAAGCTTCGTTTCGGGTGAAAGCATTTTAACAAGTCCATTACCGTTCGGGTGAGCAAGTATAAGCGTGAGCACGCCCAATTTAGGCTCTTTTGTAATGTTAGCCACATCGCCTTTGATCCCCGCTGTGATATTAGAGGCTGTAAGGGTGGCTTTCAACTGACCCTTGGCAAAGTTACCCGCAAAATCAATATCGGCTGAACCTGGTCCATTTAAATAACTCGTTGCTTCTTTAGGCAATTCTAAATCTGGAATTTGTTTGAGTGCGTTCAATAGGTTTTGAGCTTTGAGTGACGCATCAAGACGTGCCCCCTCGCCACTTGTGAAATTATCCACTTTACCACTTGCGTTTACATTGACGCCTTTAACATCGCCAATAACAAGTTTATTAATAACAGCGCCCTCGCCTTTTAGACGCGCATCAAGCGCAACATTATTAAGCACCAATTCAGGCAAATCTTTGACATCAAAGTTTTTCGCAATGGGCGTCACATTAAGCCGTGGTGATTTTAAGTTCACCGCAATCACATCACCTGTTTGCGCAAACGACCCAGAGATTTGTTGGCCATCGAGAGACGCCGTGAACGGATTGAGCGTGATTGTTTTATTGTCTTGTAAAAATTTTCCTTCTAACGCGATGGTTTTGAAACCTTGCGCCAATTTAAACCCATCCGTTTTAAGGTTGGTTTTGATCACACCGCGCAAATTTCCATCATTCAAGCCCGTCAAATTAATCGCTAATGGCCCGTTCGCTTCATCGAAAACTATGGTTGAATTGGTAAGTTCAATCGCCGACGCCGACGCTTTTAAATCACCTTTTACGGCAAATTTAGTGATAGGCAATGCCGCGCTTTTAGGGTTCAGCGCTTTCATCAGCTTGCTCACATTGGTGATATTTGTATCAATTGTGCCCACATATTGTGGTGAATCCAATCCCAAAAATGCGTTACCTTTTAATATGATATCGCCTTGACCAGTGCCAAGTTTAATATCAACAGGTGTGGCTTTATCACCCGTACCGATTGATCCCACATCGCCTGATAAATCAACAGTAAGTTGATCCTTCATCGCCGTACCGATCAATTGAATGTCATAAGGCCCCGTTAATTCGTCCATCTTGAGTGTACCGTTATCCACGCGCACATCTTGGATAGGTGCATCACCCGCGCCATAGGTGACGCGCATGTCTTTGAGTATAACTTCATCAATAGACAAATCTAGCTTTTTAGCCTCGCCATCAACAACGATCACAGCGTCTGGCTGAGTAACATCATTGAGCGTCGTAGTGCCATCCAACTGCATTTGTGCCACTCGAATTGGCGCGTTCAAATTGGCCGTTTTTTGTGGCACTGGAGTCCAATTATTGGTGCCGTCTTTATAGGTACGTAAATTGGCGATACCTTTGCGAAGTGAGATTTGTGAGATATTAATATCACCCGATAATAAACCCGTAAGCGCAACAGACACGCTTAATTCTTCGGCTCTCAATAAGGGAGTATCAGGAGCGTCTTTGGGGGCACGCACCGTCACATTATGAAGTGTGATTTTTGGTAATGGTGCAGAAACAAACCCAATTTTTTTATCGAGAGTGATGTCAAAGCCAGTTTGCAGTTTCACTTGTTCAATGGCTTTGGCACGCAGTGAATCAAAATCAACAAAAACAGGAATTAACAATGTAAGCGCGATCAATAAAACTATCAGTCCGCCAAACATCCCCGCAATCCATTTCAAAACTTTGGGAATCTTAAAAGATTTTTTGGCTTCACCAAAATCATGCACGGGCGTTTCAGTAACGCTTTCACTCGGTATCTCTTTACGAGGTGCCTTTAATTCTTGGTTATCTTCGGGGCTGTTATTGGGTGTTTTATCGTTGCTCATACAAGAATAAATGGAGCTTTAGAGCATAAACGTCAAGTGTAATCTATGATTAATCTCTTTTATAAATAAGATTATTAAGTCAACGAAAATAACATTAAGTCAGAACCGTAACGCAGAATATTTTATATATTTGAGTAACGGAAGCGTAATTTATATGATATTTGCAGGTCTTAAGAGCTTTATTTAACCATTGGCGATGTATTGACCGCCATTAACGGTAAACACTGCGCCCGTGCAAAAACCAGCTTTAGGAGACGCAAGGAAGCTCACCATATCGGCAATTTCTTGAGGTTTACCCATACGCCCCACAGGGATTTGCGCGATAATAGATTGCAATGTTTCGCTCGGCATAGACTCCGTCATATCCGTTTTAATATACCCAGGGCAAATTGCATTCACGGTGATGCCTTTACGTGCGCCCTCTAATGCAAGCGCTTTGGTAAACCCAATCATGCCCGCTTTGGCGGCTGAATAATTCGTTTGTCCAATTTGACCCTTTTGACCATTGATCGAGGAAATATTGATGATGCGCCCGTAATTGGCATCGCGCATATCTTGGATGACAGCTCGGCTCATATTAAAGCAACTATCGAGGTTGGTTTTGATCACGTCATGCCATGTTTCCTCGTCCATTTTGTGCATGAATGCATCACGTGTGATCCCTGCGTTATTCACCAATATTGATGGCACTCCCAATTTATCTTTTATACGCTCAAGCGCACTGGCGCATGATTTATAAGAACTAACGTCTGCACGAAACGTTTCAATTTTATGCGTGTCTTTGAAGGCTTTTGCGACCTTGTCATTGCCTGCATAAATTGCGGCGACAATATATCCCTCAGATTTTAACGCTAGAGATATGGCCTCGCCTATGCCTCGTGTTCCACCCGTTACAATCGCTATTTTCTTATCACTCATATTATAATGTCTTCCATTCCATTGTGTCATCTCGTTCAAGCGTCATTGCCACGCCCATACCGCCACCAATGCATAATGTGGCCAATCCTTTTTTTGCATCCCTGCGTGCCATTTCATGTAAGAGCGTCACAAGCACACGCGCGCCGCTCGCGCCAATCGGATGACCAAGCGCGATTGCTCCGCCATTCACATTCACTTTTGACGCATCAAGTTTGAGTTCCTTAATAACGCAACACGCTTGCGCGGCAAACGCTTCATTGCTTTCGATGAGATCAAGATCATTCACGCTCCAACCCGCTTGTTCTAATGCTTTGCGAGAGGCAGGAATTGGCCCCGTACCCATTATAGACGGATCAACGCCCGCCGTAGCCCAAGATTTAATACGTGCAAATGGTTTAAGCCCACGTTTTTTGGCTTCACTAGCCCGCATTAACAAAACGGCCGCAGCGCCATCATTAATGCCAGAGGCATTACCAGCCGTCACAGTGCCGTCTTTTTTGAACACGGGACGCAATGCACCTAAACTCTCTTTGGTGGTGCTGGCGCGCGGGAATTCATCAGTGTCATATGTCACATCGCCTTTGCGCGTAACTTCGATATAAGGCGTGATCTCATCTTTGAATTTACCGTCTTTTATGGCCTTTGCGGTTTTTTGTTGCGAAGCAGCAGAAAACACATCTTGATCCTCACGACTAATATTAAATTTTTCCGCAATATTTTCAGCCGTAATTCCCATCGCTGTATTTTCAAACGCATCCGTTAATCCATCCAATGCCATCGTATCAACTAATGTCGCTGGACCATATTTAACACCGCTACGGATATTTGAGGCATGCGGCGCCATGCTCATATTTTCTTGACCGCCCGCCACAATAATATTTGCATCACCGCACAAAATTGATTGTGCACCAAGCGCCACAGTGCGAAGCCCAGACCCACATAATTGATTGATTGAATACGCTGTTTTTTCTTGAGGAATACCCGCTTTCATAGCCGCTTGACGCACAGGGTTCTGTCCTTGTGCAGCAGTCAATACTTGACCAAAAACCACTTCGTCAATATCGCCTAAATCCACACTCGCATCGCTCGCAACATTTTTTATGACATGCGCACCCAAATCATGCGCTGGTATGTTTGCGAACACCCCCATGAGTGATCCAATAGCGGTGCGTTTGGCAGAAACGATAACGATGGGGTCTTGATCGTTGAGTTGCGTAAAATTCATGATGTAAAATCCTTTGTGATTTGCTTACTATGTTTATATGGGCACGCGTGTTTATGTTGCAAGCCTATCATCATGTGCGATGCACAAATATGTTTCATATTGCGAAGTTTGATTTTTAAGGGTATGAGTGGATATATCATCAATTTAAGGAGCGCAACATGGCACGCACACGTCACGACCCAAATGAACCGATCTTAATCAAAAAATATGCGAACAGACGTCTATATGATACGTCACGTTCTCAATATATTACACTTGATGATTTGTGCGAAATGGTGCGCGACAATTTAGACTTTACAGTGCTTGATGCCAAGACGGGTAAAGACCTCACCCAAGCGGTTCTCACGCAAGTTATTGTTGAAAAAGAAGGTAAGGGAGAAAACCTTTTACCCACCGCTTTTTTAAAGCAATTGATTGGCTATTATGGCGATCAAATGAATACGATGATGCTCCCCACTTACCTACAAAATGGCATGGATGTTTTTGTGCAAAACCAATCCAAATTGCGTGAGCAAATGAGTGATGTTAATAATCAAATGGTCAACTTGCCACTCACATTTTTTGAAGAAATGAAAAAGCAACAGCAATCCATGATGGACCAAACCATTGAGTTTTGGTCATCTATGCATAAAAAATAATATTAATTTTTTTAAGTCTTACTCCGTGTTAAGGCAGTTTTCACAATCTCATCACGCGTGGTCATAGCCTCGGCCAATGATGATGTTGGCGCTTCGTGTGAAATTGCAATAATTTGATCGCCCACTTGCACAAATGCGATGGCCGCCGCTACACCGTTATTGCCAGCCACACATGCAATATCAGACGACACCACAAGCCCACTTGCGCTTTGTGTGCGACTGTTTTCAATCACCGCAAAATCGCCCGGACAACGTGATTTGGCTTTGGCTAAAAACTCATTAATCATAACATTGCGCGTATCCGCATCGGGTGCATAATGTGCCTCAGCATTGCCCGCATACTGACCTGACTTCCAACGCCATGCTTGTACATTGCTCGCCACAGGAATGGTCACAGGGCCAAACTCTGAGGGTTGAGACACGGATGCATTTTGTAAAATGTTACGGATATCGCTTTCAACATTCGTATTGCGCGTGATAGGTGATACCGCGTTAAATTGTTCTTGATCAATAATCGGTTCAGCCACAGGTCTGCTAATTCGTTGAGTTTGTAATGCGGCGACTTGAATGTTATTTTGTAATTGTTGTTTTTCAGCTTCGCGCGCTTCTAATAAAGATTGCGTTTGTGATAACTGTGCACGCAGACTTTGAATTTCACGATTAGAGCTATCTTTTTGTTCCAACACATACGCATTTTGTGCGGCAAGAGAGCTTTCAATTTTTGATATTTCCACTTTTGGTTTGGGTGCAAGAGGTACAGATTTTGTTGTTGTCTCAGCCTCAATGGCGGCCATCTTTTGTTTGCTTGATAATGCGCGCGATAGATTATCTTTTTCTTCTTTTAAAAGCGCGATTTGCTGTTTAAGTTCTGCTGTTTCTTGTGTGTTAGTCGCCACCTTAGGCACTTCAGCTTTAACAATCTTTTGCTTTTCAGCTTCAAGACCGCGCACCTGCGCAAGCAAATCTGTTTGCTCTTTTTCAAGATCTTTGGATTGTCCAGATAAACGCTTAACTTCATTACGAAGACGCATGATTGTTAATTCATCGCCATTATCAACACCCGCATTAGCTAAAACAGGATCACCCTCTACAGCGCTATTGGCAATGCGTGTTTTTTCGTACTCAAGTTCGCGTAGCAAGTTTACGTTTTCTGTTTCTAATGTATTAACGCGTGCATTGAGTTCGGCCAGACTTGTTTGTGATGCACCATCGGGGCCAACAACGGCTTCTAATTTTTTACGTTTTGTGCGCTCGTCTGATAATAGGCGATTAAATTCGTCGCGTTCAGCGCGCATCGCTGCCAAGGCCGCTTTCATTTCCGCCACGCCAGAAACATCCCCCGCCGCTGGCGCTTCATTATTAAGCTCGCGTTCAAATTCTAAGGCGCTATTGAGATCAACACGTTGATATTCTAATTCTTCTATTTGCGTATAAAGCTTGTTCATACCGTCATCTTGCGGTGCATTTATTTGTGCAAATTTAGCATTTTGATCACGCATCGCACTCAGTTCGGCGCGCAACTCATCACGCTCAATGGACATTTTCGCAAGATCATTTTTAATTGCTGAGATTTCGTAATCGGCATTGCGCTGTGTTTTTGTGTCGCTTTGTCTCAAGGCAAGCTGTTGTTTATGTGTATCAAGTTGCGTTAATAATTCTTTCTTTTCACCCTCGAGAGATGTCACTTGTGACAAAAGTCCCTTTTGTTTGATGGTGAGTGTATCAATAGTGGCCATTTGCGTATCAATAATAGTGTCAGCTTCAGATAGAGCTTTTGCAAGTTCTTCACGTTTCAAAGCGATCTCTTTTTTATCCAAGGCAAGCTGTTCTTTTTCTGCTTTTAATTGGACTGCATCAGCGAGGGCTTGCTCCCGAGCGGCTGTGTTTTGTTCTTGAGATTGAGCCAGTTCTTGCGTCTTGATCGCTTGCGCTTCCATTTGGGCAATAATTTCGGCACGGCGTGTGGCTTCTTGTTCCAAACGTGCAACAACATCACGGCGTTTGTCTTGCTCGCTCGTATATTGAGTTTGTAATTCTGCCTTGGCCTCTTGTTCTTTGACTAAATTTAGAGCAATTTTTTCTTTTTCCTCAAGGGCAAGCTTTCGCGCCTCATCAGCTACTAATTTTTCCGCTTCAGCTTGCTTAACTTTATCTTCAAGAGAGCTCACGCGCGTTTGAAGGCCTGTTTTTTCTGATTCCAACTCTTTAAGATTGGTCGATAACTGATTTTGTTTGGTTTGAATTTGTGTCAACTCAGTTTCTAGTGAGGCGACAACGTCACGATTTTGTTTTTCTTCATCTAGTAAGTTTTGAAGCTTTGCTTTTTCACTTTCACTTTGCGTGGTTTTTTGCTCAAGCTCTGTTTTTAAAGCGATACGATCATTTTCAATTTTTTCAAGGCGTGTTTTTTCACTGGCTAATTTTTGTGATAAATCTTCGCGTTCTTCCTTAAGAGAAACAACTGTCTGACCAAGATTTTTTTGCTCGTCCGCAAGCGCTGTCAATTTGTCTTTAATACCTGAATATTCTTGTAAACGTCCCTGCAAGGCTTGTTTTTCTTCTGCCAAATATGCTTTTTGTTCTGCCAATTGATTTTTTTCTTGTTTGGTTGTGGCAAGCTCAACTTTGGTGCGTTCTAATTCTTCTTTTTGTTGCGCGAGTACGGCTTCTTGCGCTGATTGCACAAGTTCCAAACGGCTCTTTTCTTCACTATATTGTGCTTGCAAAATAGCTTGTTCATTTTGCAATCCCGCCAAATGAACTTCTAATTCTTTACGTTTTGCTTCCTCACCAGAGTATTTTTCTAACTTAGACAACAAACTGTCTTGTTTGTTTTGCGTTGTAAAAAGTTGATCGCGAAATGCTTTCGTTTCATTTTCGGCACGGCGCAATTGATCTTGTGTTTCTTCTAAAAGCGCAAGGCGTGATTTATCTTCCAAAGAATTTGATTGAACATTGTCAAGCGCTGCCCGTTGCTCATCCATCTTGCTACGAAGTCCAATATTTTGTAGTTGAAGCTCTGCAATTTTGGAAGCGATATCTTCATTACCGCTTGATCCTGCCGCAGACTTTAATTGATTATTATAAACCGTGGCTTGCGTTTGTTGTTTGGCAATTGTCGCTCGCTCGGTTTGCAAAGAGGCAATCTGCGTTTGTAGGGCGGCGATTTTATTATCAACACCTTGCGGCGCTGCGTCCACGTTGGCGGCATAACTTTGCGTATTGCCCAGTGAGACAAGACATGTCGAAATTTGTGTATTGGCATTGCCCATATCTGGCACCATAAAGCGATATTGTTGTCCCATAACCCCGATGTCTAAAGATCCAGCGCGGGCTATTTCATCAAACAATGCGCGATCTGCGCCGATACGTGCCACAACGGCTTTTTTGGAAGCTGGTGGCACAATAAAATCGCGTGACGGGCTGTTGCCAGCCGAAATTTTAAGCGTGACGGACTCGCCGTCATTAAATACAGGTTGTTGAAAATCAATAGCCACAGACGTTTCATCGCGCGTGTTACGTGCAATTGTCATGATGATGTTATTTTGAAAACGGCGTGCAAGCGCACAATAAGGTGCTGATCCTGGGTTTTTAGCGGTCACTTTCGTGATTGCCCAATCGCTTTCGGCTTCAACCGTAGTGGCATGCGCTTGAATATAGGCAGATGGCGCTATAATAAGCGCTGAGGTCAATAATACTGACTTCCAGTTTAGCAATTTCTTATAAACCCCTACTCTTTATTAAGATGTGAACGAATCACTTCTTTTAAAAGAATACCAGATCACAGAGTCTGCGCCAAACCTTTAACTATCCCTCGATATTAACGATCATCGCCACGAGTCCCGTATCGGGATCACGATTAATTTGTATTTGTGGTTGCTCGGCTTGTCCATCATACAAACTCAAAAGCATTTCCAACGCATTACCCATGCGAGTTGTAGATTTTAAGTTGGCGGGCAGTTGCACGTCACGCGCGCCATTCCAAATGAGTTGCATTTGTCCTTGACGTGTCCAGTTTACGAGCGCCGCATGAAGAGACGTACCTTTGGCTGCACTCCAGTGGGACACAACATCAAGACGTTGCTCAACTGGTGAAACAGCTTCCGCTGGCTCAATTGGCGCAGCAATGTCTTCTTCATAAACATCGGCGCCTACACCTGCCACACGTGGGGCGCTTGGAATATCTTTGAATTGAGAGAGCAATTGCGTGGCTGCCAGATCAATATCACCTTGAACCGTTATGTCGCGTGCCAATTTGTAATCGCGTTGTAAATTCATATCCAAATCAATGCCCGCTTGCATAGCCCAGCGCGCAACAACATCCGCCATGTTTTCGCCTGCTTTGGCGCGGTATATCTCTATATCTTTTTCAGTGGCCTTATTATCAGCCACTTTGTTGTCAGGCATGTCAATGTCTTCCATAACAGGCTTCATTTTGTCATCGTTCACAATCACTGGTTTTTCAGGCATCACGACCATGTCATCGCCATCTTGTAGAACTTGCCCGCCAACAATTTCTTTTAAATCACCTTCTTTTAAGCGTAGTTGATCTAGTACCGCGCGCGCCTCATCCATCATACCTGGACTTGGCGGTTTAGACGGATCAGTAATGGTAGGTTCTTTAACAATCACATCGGCGCGTTGCGTGTCTAGCGCATTCCCAACGGGCATTGCCACGGCCTTAAGAGATGGCAACACCGTCACCGTGTTGTTATTAACCGCCACTTGCAAATCCGTATCATCGAGCGCCAGCACAAGCGTTTCCAACCAATCTTGTCCAGCCTCCCATGAGATTTTTTCACCCGCTGAGGCGCCTTGCGCAAATCGGAATTTATAACTGCTTGGTACAATTTTGGGTAAGGCTTCAGATAAAGGCACGTCTTGTCCTGCTTCTTTCACCATGAACGCTTTTGGCGCCTGATTTTTCTGGCTTTGACCGCCAATCACCACGGGCATCCCACTGGCTTGGTTGGTCATTTTTGTCGCTTCTTGTAAAGGTGCTATCGGCGCATCGGGCAACGTGGCCACAACTTTAGGCGATACCATAATTGGTTCTGCCACTTGTTCCACGGGCACGGGTTTCGGCTGTTCAATCGGTGTGCACGCCAACGCCTCATTAATATTGCCTGCTGGTGGCGCGACAGAAAAGTTATAGGTGTCAAAACCAGATTTTAACGTGATCATTGACGTATCCGTGACCGCTTTTTCAAAATCACTTTGATACGCATTGCTAATCTCAACCGCCAGCGCATATTTGCTTAAGGTTTTGGCAGGAAACTCAAACGCTTTGTTGTTCGTGCTCAACGTGACATCAATGCTACGTCCCTCTTTTTTGAATATCGGTTCAGTCACTATAAACACAGCGCCGCGTATCTTTTTATTCTCAACAATCAACTGTACGGAAGCATTACCAGAGAATGCCGATTGCACAACGCATCGCCCGTGTGGCTCTTGGCCTGGCATCACGGGCAAACGATTGACTGTCCACGCGCTCGCTTGCACATAAACTTGGTTGGCCATAGCGGGCATCGC
>JBBKXB010000078.1:0-11827 GCA_037969255.1 Bdellovibrionales bacterium
ATCCCACATCATTGGTAATATCAATATTAAGGTCACGCGCTTTCTTAATTATAGGATGTGTTTTTTCGCCTTGGAAAATAATACCAGGGGATACCACCAAACAATCAATTTTTGTTAAATCATCGTAGAACTCGAAGCCGTCGTTTTTTGTATGATCAATTTTATCTTTGTTATCATCGCAAACACTTACATGTTTGTTTGCACTCTTAAGTGCCATCGCTGCTGATTTACCAGATAATCCATACCCCAGAATCAAAAACCGAGACCCCTGCAATGATGTTAGATCAATCATTCTAAATTTTATCTCAATTTAAGTGTGGAAAGAGCAATCAAACCCAAGATCACAGAGATGATCCAAAAACGGATCACAACCGTTGGCTCTGACCAGCCTTTTTTCTCAAAGTGATGATGGATAGGCGCCATACGGAACACGCGTTTGCCCGTAAGTTTGAAGCTGACAACTTGTACGATGACGGAGACCGCTTCTAAAACGAACAGTCCGCCCATGATGGCGAGCACCAACTCATGCTTTGTGATGATAGCGATAATTCCGAGGACGCCGCCGATAGCGAGCGAACCCGTGTCCCCCATGAATACGCTGGCTGGCGGGGCATTGAACCATAAAAAACCCATTGCCGCGCCAATTAAGGCACCACACAACACAGCAATTTCGCCCGTACCTGGTACAAAATGAAGGCCTAAATAACCTGCGAAAACTGCGTTACCAACCAAATAACAAATAAGCCCAAAACAAGCCGCGCATATAGCCGACGGAACAATGGCCAAACCATCCAAACCATCCGTTAAATTAACGGCATTGCTTGATCCCATCACCACAACAAGAGCAAATGGTATATATAAAAACAATCCTAAATCAATGGCAAAACCTTTGGTAAATGGTACGGGCACTGATGTAGCGAGATCGGCTGGAGCAATTTGCACAACGCCCCAAATGGCTATTCCGCCAATTAACAGTTGCGTCAGTAATTTAAGTCTTCCTGATAATCCATCAGAGCTTTTGTTTGTAAGTTTTAGATAATCATCCCAAAATCCGATCACGCCATAGCCCACGAATACGAGCAACGAAAACCAAATGTAGGGATTGGTTATGTCCGCCCATAACAATGTGGAGACAAACACTGACACGATAATCATCAACCCGCCCATAGTCGGCGTACCCGCTTTGGCAAAATGAGATTCTGGGCCATCTGTGCGAATAGGTTGTCCTGTTTTTTGGCGCACACGCAACCAGTTGATCATAAAAGGCCCAACAACAAAGCAAATCAACAATGACGTCATAATGGCGCCACCAGTGCGGAATGTTAGATATCTAAATAGATTGAAAAAAGTCGAGTCTTCAGCCAGCGGCGCGAGTAAATTATATAACATGATGGTGATATGCTACGCGGTTTGCAAATGCGCGACAAGCCTGTTCATGCCCATATAATTTGAACCTTTTATTAAAATAAGGTCGCCCGCTTTGAACAAGTCATCACTATGAGCGATCAGAGCATCAATGTCATTGAAATGTGCCCCTTGGAGGCGTGGCGGTAGCACTTTGTGCAAATGGTTCATCATGGGCCCGCACGTTACAACAACATCAATATTCAACGTGCGGATGATTTCTTGTAAATCAGTGTGAAAGGCTCGTGCGTTTGCACCCAATTCACCCATATCGGCGAGCACAGCAACGTGCCTCCCCTTTGAATTCATATCTGACAATGTTTCGAGCGCGGCCCCCATGGATACGGGGTTAGCATTATAACTTTCATCTAAAATCGTCAGACCAGCCTGCGTTAGTGCCACTTCACCGCGCCTTGGTGGTGCTTTAAAATTGCTCAGCGCTTTGGCTGCAATTGAAACATCTTCCTCACTAGCGGATACGCACGCCAAGACACCCAGTGCATTTACGGCATGATGTTCACCATGAATGTTCAAATCAAATACGATATCTTTACCATCACATACAGCGTTGATGTGCATGCCTGAATCGCTGTTTTGCGTTGATATTAATTTAAAATCAGCATTATCGGCGCGCCCAAAGGTGATAATTCTGCCCACATTATTTTTCACTGCGTTATCACATAATCTTTCAAAATTTGGGCTGTCGCTTGGCAATACCGCCACACCCGATCCGTCCATTGTTTCAAACACTTCGGATTTGGCATCGGCGATGGCCTCTAATGATTTGAAAAATTCCATGTGCGCAGGCGCAATCCAAGTGATTAACGCAATATGAGGCACAACTTGTTTAACGAGTTTACGCAATTCACCTGCCGCACTCATGCCCATTTCAAACACGCCAAACTGAGTATCCCTTGGCATCCTCGCAAGAGACAATGGAACGCCCCATTGATTGTTATAACTACCAATCGATGCGTGCGTATTTCCGAATTCGCCAAAAACTATGCGTAGCATTTCCTTGGATGATGTTTTACCCACAGATCCCGTCACGGCGATGCGCGTGGCACTACATCTATCGCAAGACGCACGCCCTAATTTTTCTAAATTATCCAAACCTTCAATAACGCCTGCCGCGCCAGCATTTATAGCTTTATTGGCAAAGCGCATACCATCCACGCCGTTTTTACCAAGCACGCCAAAAAACAAATCATCTTTTTGCAGGCTTCTTGTATCAATCGACACACCATTGGCGCCTTGATCTAAATCAAAAAGCTCTTTCAATTCTTCTTTATTCCACAGCATCAATGGCCTCTTGCGTGATCACCAAATCATCAAATGGATAGACATTATCGCCAATGATTTGACCGCGCTCATGCCCTTTACCAGCGATGACGACTATATCGCCCTCTCCCGCCATACGAACGGCTTTGTGTATGGCATAGGCTCTATTACCAATATCTTCGGCCTTAGGGCACGCCGCCACCAATTCTCGTCTGATTTGCGAAGGTTCCTCATGGCGCGGATTATCATCCGTTATTATAACGTGATCAGCATGGTCACAAGCTATCTTAGCCATTTTGGGACGTTTCCCTTTGTCACGATCTCCACCACAGCCAAACACAACAATCAATTTGTTTTTCGTGTGCACGCGCAATGATCTTAAAATATGTGAGAGCGCATCTGGCGTATGCGCATAATCAACAAACACGCCTGCACCTTTTTTATGACCTTTGAGATTTTGCAATCGTCCACGCGGTGCGGATAAAATTGGTAAAGTTTCCAAAATATCTTCAATCTTGACATTAGTGGCACTCATCACCAGCCCAATAGCCGCGCACAAATTATAGGTTTGGAAAGCACCAACCATATCAATCGTCACTGATTTTTGAACGTCACCAATTTTTATGGTGATGTTTTGACCTTCATTAGTGGGCTCAATATTTGTGATCGCAATACTGTTGGAAGAATCTTTACCGTAACTGACAATATTTTTGTGCCCCGCATCCTTTAATATCTTAATGAGTTTAGCGCCATAAGGGTCGTCCGCGTTAATGACCGCCGCATTATCTTTATCAAGCAACTCAGTGAAAAGACGTTTTTTGGCTTTGAAATAAGTCTCCATGTCCTCATGATAATCCAGATGATCTTGAGTCAAATTTGTAAATGCGGCCGATTTAAGATGCACACCATCAAGGCGATATTGATCAAGCCCGTGGCTCGAGGCCTCCATCGCCAAATGCGTGACGCCAACCGCTTGTAAATCTAATAATTCGGCGTGCAGGTTTGCAGGATCAAGCGTGGTCATACGCCCATCACTCACGCGCCCTGGCGATTCCACGCCCAACGTCCCAAGTGAAGCGGCCTTTAATCCAAGAGCTTGCCAAATGCCACGCGTATAATGCACCACGGATGTTTTTCCATTTGTGCCTGTAATAGCCACGATATTTTCTGGCGCGGCACCAAAAAATTGCGCCGCCAATTTTGCAAATGCCAATCTCGTATTCTCAGCTTTTAGAACAGGCACATTACCCAGCTCTAATCCTTTGCTATCAGTATCAACTGAGCACAGAACAGCAACGGCACCATTTGTCACAGCGTCTTTAATAAACGCATGACCATCAAATTTTTGACCTGGTAAAGCGGCATAAATATAACCGGGACGCACTTTACGACTATCCGCCGTGAGACCCTTAACGGCGATACCATCTGTAACCCCATGCACTTGTATGCTCTTGAGAGGTAATAGTAGTTCTTTCAGGTCGGTTTTAGCATAGCTCATAATGTTATTATTCGTCTTTTCTTAGTTCTTGCAACATCTTTTCAGGCAAATAGCGCATCAATTGTTCTGATGGATCAAAGGTTTTATCGATATTACGGGGCGCTTCACCGCGCACGGCTGTCATTCGTTCAATGATATTGGCAACCACGGGCGCTGATGTCCACCCCGCCGTTGCATACCCGTAACTTTCTTTTTGACCAACAGGCTCATCCATCATAACAAACACAATTGTTTTGGGCTTATCAGCGGGATAAAAACTTACAAACGACGTTAGCAGAGATTTTTTATTATACCCGCTCCCTGATACTTTTTCAGCGGTGGCCGTTTTCCCAGCCACAAGATACCCATCCACACCGCCTTTACGACCAGTCCCCACGCGTACCGCTAGACGCATCAAACGCTTAATGGCTTCGGATGTTTTTGCACTCACAAGGTCACTTTTATTTTTGTCACCCGTTTGCAAGTTTTTATTCAAAACAAATTTGAGGCTTGTTTTTTTACTCGGATTTAAAATTTGAAGCATCGCATTAACGACATGCACGGGCGTGACTGCAATTCCATGACCATAGGATGTGGTGACGGTTGAAATTGGTCGCCATGGATCAGGCACCTGCGGTCTAGCCGTGCTTCCTATATCCGTATTTACAGCGTCAAAAAAGCCAGCTTTTTTATAAAAAGATTGAAGCGCTTTAGAACCCGTATCCTCGGCCATGAGCGCAGTACCAATATTGGATGAATGCAGAAAAATATCAGGAATGGTCATCGCACGCTTTTCAGCATGATAATCATTAATAGTAAAACCAGCTCGTTTTAAAGGTTTAGTTGCATCATATGTTTTTGACAAAGGTGGGTCTTTTGCTTCGAGCAAAGCGGCTGTCGAAAATATTTTAAAACTCGAGCCCATTTCATACGACCCTTGTAACAAGCGGTTGAAACGATCACTGTTATTCGGATCGCTCGGTTTTTGAGGGTTAAAACTTGGCAAAGACACCGCCGCCAGTACCTCACCTGTTTGCACATCAACAACCATACTCGCCCCGCCTTTGGCGTCAAAAAAGTCAATTTGCTTTTGCAATTCCTCGGCAACAATCGTTTGAATGCGTGTATCAAGCGTAAGGTGAATAGAAGCATTTGATTTGCTCAATTCATCGTTAAACTTAGCCTCTACGCCATCTATGCCCGCGCCGTCTATGTTCACAGAACCAACCCAGTGCGATGCGCTACTGCTTTGTGGGTATATACGTTCATACTCGTCAATAAAATCGAGTGCTGGCATACCCAACGCATTCACTTTTGCCATTTCTTCGGGCGTAATGTGACGCTTAATCCACGCAAAACGGTTTTTTTGTTTTAAACGCTTTTCTATCCATGCTCGCTCTAAATCAGGAAATATATCGGCCAAATTTTGTGCCAATAACTTTTGATTGTCATCATCTAGCATGGATGGATCAACATATAAGGATGAAAGCTTTAAGGAGCTTGCCAGCAAGATATCGTTGCGATCTGTGATGGTTCCGCGCGAATATTCACTATATTTATCTGATTTCTTGCTAATTATTTCATAGTTTTCAGCAGGAAATACAATAAGTTGAAATGATCTTATAAAAATACATGTAAATATTAGTAAAAATGCTAATAAAAATAATTGTAGTCTTGCTTTGATTTGCCGTGACGCATCTTGTTGATTACCAGGAAGGAAATAACTCATTGCGTGCGCGCAACCACTTCTTCAGCTGATTGAGATTGATCTGTGCTTTCCGCCATAGCCAATTGTGACTGTATGGATTGGACGAGATCGCTGGCGGCAACAATATCCTTGCCTTTAATGATCATCCATTTGGCATCTGGTTCAACCTGATTGATGATTTTTTGTAAATAATTGGGGCGCGTTAAATACGACCATTCAGCCTGTAAAACCTTGATACGCTCAGCATCAAGAGCGATTTCTTTTTGAAGCACGCGCTCTTGATTTTGTAAATCTTGAGCGTCTTGCGCTATGATTGTTACGATAAGCCCGCATAAAATTGCCACGAAAGCCATCACATAACACCAAAAAAATCTTTTTATTTTCATGAGATAAACAGCTCACAATCAACGATTTTTTCAGCAACGCGCATCTTTGAAGATCGAGATCTTGGATTAGCCTTAATCTCCACAGCGCTTGGCGTAATGGGTTTCTTAGTGACAAGCTTCATTGTGGCGCTGTTTTCATTGGCTGGTGGCACGGGGCTATATCGAGACACGCTCTCATGCTTGCCAGAACGCTCAGCCATAAACTTTTTAACAATGCGATCCTCCAAGGAATGAAACGTCACAACAACAAGACGTCCACCTTTTTTCAAAAGTCGCTCTGCGCCCGCAAGCCCGCGCTCCAACTCGCCCAATTCATCATTAACGGCTATGCGTAACGCTTGGAAACAGCGCGTCGCTGGGTGTGCCTTGTCCTTTGATCGTGGTAGGCTTCCTTCGATTACTTCCGCCAAAGCTTTCGTTGAGTTAAATGGCCGTGCCGCCACAACCGCACGCGCCACGCGCCGCGAATGACGCTCTTCACCATAATGATAAAAAATATTGGCCAATTCATCTTCTTCAGTGTCATTGACAATATCAGCCGCCGTTTGGCCCGATGCGTTATCCATACGCATATCAAGAGGGCCATCATTCATGAATGAAAATCCACGCTCAGCCTCATCAATTTGAAAACTGGACACACCAATGTCCATAACAACACCCTCTACACCGCCATTTTTTATGACTGATGTCATTTGAGATAACACACTCTCCATCTCGCCAAAATTAGTCGCCACAAAGGTAAAACCTTTATGATCTTTATGTCGTGTGGCCTTGGCAACCACATCGGGATCCCTGTCTAAGCCTATGACAGATATATCATTTTGTGCGTCAAACAGCATATTTGTATAACCACCACCGCCATACGTTGCATCAATGTAAACGCCACCCTGCTTAAGAGACAAAGCCTCTCGCATTTCTTGTCCCAAAACGGGTATGTGGATAGATGTTGTCATTTTTTCAATCGAATCGGTGGATAATTAAACGAATCTCTTGAAAATACCATTCGACCCGATTCGCCGTAAAGCGTTTTCTTTCAAGAACTTAATAAAACTCATTGGAATCATTAAATAAATCCATAAAAAGCTTGATGTTTCCGTAATATTATAGTATAACTAATACATCAAAATAGAATGGGCCAAAAAGAATTAACGAGCCCCGTTCAAAGTTTGGGGAATCGTTATATGGATTGGGCGGTGTCGGGGATACATCGCCCAATTTTATCTTCCCTGCACCTCTTTTCACATCGTTATTCGCTATCTCGTGTGGATTTCACCATACTTCAATATCTCATACCTAATGAAAATACGCGTAGGTTAGATAAACCCAACACTACTCAATTATTTTTATTTTTACGACCAACGAAAACGTGATTTTTTATTGATAACGAAGTACAGCGCGGTTAATCCACGTGAGCATCGGATATTAATCAAAAGCGCGTTTGCAGTATCGTATAACAAATATGGGACGGGATGTAAGCCGGGTTTTGTTATAAAACGATCATTCATCTAGACGTATTGTCACCAACACGCTCAAGCTGCCTACCCGAGACACGAGGCGGAGCACCTCATATGCATCTCCTATTTGGCATTGCATCTGGCGGGGGTTACCGTGCCACGAGCTGTCACCAGTCGCGCGGTGCGCTCTTACCGCACCCTTTCACCCTTACCCATTCGAAAATGGGCGGTATACTCTCTGTTGCCCTATCCGTCAGGTTACCCTGCCTAGGTGTTACCTAGCGCCATTGCTCCGAGATGCCCGGACTTTCCTCTCGCCACTTGCGTGACCAGCGACCGTACTCCCGTCCCAAATCAGGTTATAGAGGCAAAAACCTTAAAGTCCAAGTTTTTTAGCCCAAAGAACAGCCAAGCGCTCTACACGTAAAGCTTCGATATCCTCTGTGATGCCCTTATCAAAGGCTTCGGGGACAAAATGTCGATCAAACGCGGTGATAATATCCTCTTTTACAAAATCAGTGCCATACCCCCACCCACACAAAGCATTCATGAGGCTTGCAGGATCATGTTGCAAACTATCTATAATATCGTCTTGCGCTTCGCCTTCATCAGGCCATAGAGCCACACCAGCGCTTGCTAATTCTATCCATGGAAACTGCTCTCCTGGGTCGTCTTTTCGGTCTGGCGCGAAGTCTGAGTGGGCAATCACGTTGTCGGTTGAAATATCATGGCGCTTTTGAATGTCTTTTAAAAGTTTGATAAGTGCCGATATTTGTTTGGACTCATATGCCACGCGCTTGCCAAATGGTTTGCTATTATTTTGAATTTCAATGCCTATGGATGCGCTGTTCATGTCCGTGATGCCGCGCCAATGGCCAGTGCCAGCGTGCCAAGCCCGCTTGTCCTCATCCACCAGATTAATCACCGTGCCATCACTATCAATGATGTAATGCGCACTCACACGAGATTCGGCAGTCCCATTCATTAAAAAGGATAGGCTGGTTTCTAAATCTTTCGTCCATGTGCCGTGAAGCATAATGTAGGACGGGACTTGCCCATCCTTACGATCATCAAAATTTGGTGATTTTTGTATTTGCATGCGCGCAGTATATCAAGCGCGCGCCTCAACGACCATATAATAGTTTAGGGCGTTTGTTGTGAGAATGTTACAATGATTTTACGATTAACAGGCTCATCAAAAGTGATGCTGTGCTTACTGCTCATCCATTGTGCTAGTGTGCCATTATTTCTTACAACGCTGGCATTAAAAGTTTCGCACACGCCCTTGTCACATTGATCGCGTTTAACAATTATCGTAGAGCCAACGAGACCATTATTAAATTGTGCGTGGTCTGTATGTATTGACACTGTATCATCAGTTAAATTAGCTGTGCCTTGATCATTCAAAGCATATGTAATCGGTTTTTGATCCTCACTCATGTTATCCATTTTCGCGTTGGCCGCCTTAAGCGCCTCAATATCACTTCTTGTAATGCCTTCATTGGTCGCGTCTGTTGAAACGGTGGGCTCTGGATCCATTTTTGCGCCGCCTTCTGCCGCGAAATCCTCATCAAGGTTTTTTTCGATTTCTGGAGTCGACGAAGACAATATAATTGCGGCTAATGCTGAAAAAGTTACCGTAGCCCCAACCCCAAGTATTATTAATTTTTTGACATCGCGCTTAGGTTTTGATTCATCCGTTTCGGTATCGTTTTGCTCGTTATTCACAGAGGGAAGCGCTGCCCCAACTTGTGGTTCTTCATGCGTTAGGTCATCTTCAAGAGCCTGTCCTACCTCATTTTGTAATACTTTAAGCTGTGTGAGAAGATTGTCCTTTATCCTCGATTGCAATATTTCAAGTGTGTCCCCAACAGTAGCATCCTTAAATGGAAAATCGTCATAATGTTCCAATTCATCAATAACTTGCTCAAGAGCTACAGTAGCTTGAGAAAGATTATTATCAAGCTCAACTAAATTTGATTCTGAAAATTGTTCTCCCCATGATGCATCCGCTATAATCTTTTCGTTAATATCTAAAAGAGTGACGTACATCGCCTCAAATGCCATGTAAGCGCCTTGTATTTCATCGGTGCCACTAAGTTCTTTTAACCGCTCGGGGTCTCTGTCACTTATCCTAATGTCTCTTAGTTGCTTTTGGGTGCTCTTCGCAAGCTCTTCAATGTTAGATGTTATTTGATTAACATGATCAGCAAATGTGTCCTTTTTAAAGGGCATTAACAAAATACTAGGAATTATCCACTTGAACATAACAACACTCTCTTAATTCATTGTTTTTTTAAATCAAGAATAGTGTATCAAAATTATGACAATAATTCAATAAAAATAGGTTGGATTGTATATAGTGGCCAATCAGAGTGCCGACCATGAGTTACTTGATTTTTTTCTCTTTGAACTCTTCATGTTTGCGAGTCACAGGGTCATACTTGCGCATCACCAATTTTTCAGTGGTTGTGCGTGGGTTTTTCTTGGTCACATAGATTGTGCCTGTTGGGTTACCATTCGCATTTTTGGCGGTGGATTCCATTCTGATTTTAACTGTTGCTGATTTAGCCATTGTTTTTTACTCCAAGAAAATTCGTGTTAGACATGGTTTTGCCTGATTTCACAGCGTGTTGTCAAGCGTTATTGTCAGGCATTATTAAGCATTTTATTTGCGTGTTTTAGGTTTACCGCCAAATTTACCACTCGATTTACCGCCACCATCTTTAAATCTGTTGGTTTGACCGCGTTTGGCATCTTTTTTATCACCGCGTTCTTTGAATGGTTTTTTAAAGTCACGCTTATCACCCCCGCCTCTATGACCACTTGGGCGCCCTGCCTCATCATGGCGTCCACGACCCGAGCTTTTAGGCGCTGTAAATCCAGGCAAATCACCCGATTTTTCACCCGTTATTTGTGCGCTCACTGATCCTAAAATTGGATCAACACCAAGCACCACCAATGTCACAGTGCCGCCCAAACGGTACACCAAGCCTGTGCGTCCACCAACGAGCACATGTTGATCTTCGTGATAATCGTAATAATCTTGGGGCAATAAACGCATAGGAACCAGTGCTTCGCCGATGCCATCCAATAGACTTACGAACAGGCCAAAGTTCGTCACGGAAACAATGCGTCCTTCCAATTCTTTGCCCACTTGTGTTTGCAAGAAATGCGCTGTGAAACGATCTACACAAGAGCGTTCAGCGACCATAGAGGCGCGCTCTGTGGTGGATATATATTCGCCCCATTCTTCCATCTGGCGCATCGCGTGCTCGTCTAAACCATCCTCACCCAAATCATAGGCCGATATAAGAGATCGATGATTAATCAAATCCGCATAACGGCGAATTGGGGACGTAAAATGCGCATAATGATCAAGCCCTAAACCAAAGTGCCCATTATTATCTGCGCTATATACCGCTTGGGATTGCGAACGTAGCACGAGCATATTAATCACGGGCGCAAGCTCTGGCATATCACGTGTTTTTTCCAAAACGAGATTAAACAAAGCGGGCTCAATTTCCTCGTCTTTATTGATCACCATTTCAATATCAAGGGGTTTGATAAAATCACGCAAACTCATCACTTTAAACGCTGATGGATTATCATGCACGCGGTACATGCACGGCGCTTCTTTGGCTTCCAAGGCTTGCGCCACAACGACATTGGCTGTGATCATGAACTCTTCAATAAGTTGATGCGCCTCGAGGCGCTCTTTAGGAAGCACAGCTTTTACACCGCCCTCATTATCCATGAATATTTGACGTTCAACGGTTTCAATTTCCAATGCACCGCGCTCTTTACGCGCCATTAACAATAATTGAAAACCTTTGTACAAATGCTGAATTTGCTCGAGCACAGGCGTTGTGTTCTCGTCAGGTTGCCCATCCAAGGCTTTTTGCACTTGGTTATACGTCAGGCGTGCATGAGAACGCATCAAACCGCGCCCTACGTTCCAATCACTAATGTGCCCTTTTTCATCAATCCAAACATGAACATGCATACATGCGCGATCTTCATTAGGACGAAGCGAACACAAATCATTTGATAACCCTTCGGGTAACATCGGAATAACGCGGTCAGGGAAATAGGTTGAATTACCACGGCGATAGGC